>JBHEKR010000331.1:0-19003 GCA_041859365.1 Candidatus Hydrogenedentales bacterium | reverse complement strand
ATGGCAGCCGATGGGCGAGCCAGAGCACGCGCTGGTGCACGACTTTCCCCAAGATTCTATTGGTAAGGCCGTTCCATATGGTGTCTACGACATGGGGCGCAATGAGGCCTTGGTTAGCGTTGGTCAGTCCTGCGACACATCCCAATTCGCGGTCGCATCTATACGGCGCTGGTGGAATGCAATGGGCAAGCGGGCCTACCCCGACGCACACACCCTGTATATAAACGCCGACGCTGGCGGAAGCAACGGCTATCGCTCGAAACTGTGGAAGCTCGAACTTCAAAAATTTGCCGATGACGCAAACCTGCGAATTCAGGTCAGCCACTTTCCCCCGGGAACGAGCAAGTGGAATAAGATCGAGCATCGGCTCTTCTGTCACATTACACAAAACTGGCGAGGAAAGCCGCTGAGAACTTTCGAAACCATTGTAGAACTGATCGGCGGCACACGAACTCAAGCTGGGCTTCGTGTAAAAGCACGACTCGATAAAAAAACCTACGCCAAGGGCATCATCGTCTCCAAAAAAGAAATGGAAGCCCTCGCCCTGACAGCCAACGAATTCCATGGTGAATGGAATTACGAGCTACAACCAAGAACGAACTTGGGAAAGTAATATCGATCAAACTCCTTAGGACTACTTCAGTCAGCTAAAGTCTTACCAAATTTCTTATCCCACAATTTGCGAGAATCTGCGTAAATTTGCGGTTCAGCGCTCTGGTTCGCGGCCGTGCCCCTCACTTCGCGGATCGCCTCAAAATGCCTCTGGCCGGACTCCGGCCCGTTGTGCTATGGTACAGGGGTCAGTTAAAGGGCGGTACAACCTATTTACCATCAGGAGCTGGGTGGCCATGCGAAGCCTAATTGCCATAGTCGTAGTCCTTGTTGCCGTCAGCGCGACCGTTGCCGAGGAGGGCGTGGTGCGCCTTTGCGTCAGTGCGGGTAAGCTTTTCCCGGAAACGGAAGCGGACCTTCGTACGACCGTCACCCGGCTGCTGGACGAGGCGAAGGCCCCGGAACCCACGGAACCTCTTTTCGCCTGCGTGGTGCCCCATGGCCCCTATGGCATCTCCGGCAAGGTGGCCGCCGAGGCCTTCAAGCACCTGAAACCGGGCCAGTTCAAGCGGGTGATCGTCCTGGGGGCTTCCCATGCGGAAATGTCCTTCGAGGACTGCTCCATGGACGCCGTGGACGTGTTCGCAACGCCCATGGGCTTTGTGCCGCTGGACAAGGTGGCCGTTCGCACGCTGACCTATTCGACGCTGTTTGCCACCCGTGCCCTGCGCTACAATCACCAGGACAACGGCTTTCTCTCCGAGACGGAGCGCAAGCCCCTCCACGAGTACGAGCACTCGGTGGAGATCGTACTCCCCTTCCTCCAGCAGCGGCTGGGCAAATTCGAGCTGGTGCCGATTTTGGTGGGCCAGCTCACGAACGGCACGGGCCAGTACAGCGAGAAGCGGACCGAAGCCGTCGCCGCGCAGATCAGGCGCATCATGGATCATGAAACGTTGCTGGTCGTGAGCACGGATTTCACCCACTTCGGGAACGACTTCAGCTATCGGCCTTTTGACGACGATATTTTCAATAAGATCGACAAGCTGGACAAGGTAGGGCTGGATCGCCTGGCGGCAAACAACTATGAGGGCTTCGAGGCCTTCATCAAGAAGACCAAAGTGCCCATCTGCGGACTCAACGCGCTCCGCGTGCTGGAAAAGCTCCTGCCCGCCAACGCCTACGGGAAGGTCCTCGCCCACGACACCTCCGGGCGCTTTTACAACGACGAGAATCGGAGCGTCAGCTATGCCTCGGTAAATTTCTACCTCTCGAGCACCACGCGCCCAAGCGCCATGCCGGATCCGGTCGAAATACGCAACCTGGGCCCGCTGGAAGATCCCGGTGCGCCCGTGACGGCACCCGAAGCACCGACCCCGGTAGAAGCGGCTGCCCCCGAGGCAACCCAGCCCGTGGCCAGCGCACCCGAAGCACCCGAAGCGCCCAAAGCGGCTCCGGAGAGCAAGGGCTCCCGCCCCGCCCCGATCAACTTGAGCAACATCCGGCGGAGTACCCCGGAATGACCTTTGCCGTGGAAGCGTTCCTCAGTGCCGATGAAGAATCACTCCTGTTGCGCATCGCGCGGGACAGTCTGAACGCCTACCTGCGAGACGAAGTTCGTATAGACCTTAGCGGTTACCCCCTGAGCCCGCCACTCCGGGAACGCCACGGCGCCTTCGTTACGCTGCGCCTCGGCGGAGCATTGCGGGGCTGCATCGGCCACACCCGCAGCATCGAATCGCTGGCGGAAGCCGTGCGGGACAATGCCATCAATGCCGCGGTGCGTGATCCCCGCTTCCCCCCGCTCACGCTGGAGGAACTGGCGCACACCCACATCGAGATTTCCGCCCTCTGCCCCGGCGCGGCGCCGGATACGCCTTTCATTCCCGTGGGCGATATCAGTGAGATTGTCATCGGTCGTGACGGGCTCTATCTGGACCATGCCGGATCCCGCGGGGGCGGGCTCCTCCTCCCTCAGGTGGCCACGGAGCGCGGCTGGGACGTGCACCAGTTTCTGGAGGCCCTCTGTACGAAGGCCGGCGCGGATTCAGGCGCGTGGAAGAGCCCCGGCTGCGAGTTGTTCCGCTTTTCCGCTCAGGTCTTTGGCGATTCTACCGAGGGAAGCAGACCCGTTCAGGCCTGAAGGGCCGCCTCGGTGCCGATGTACCCCCGCAGTATCGCGCAGAGGTGCGCCGAGGCGCGCGCCGCCGCTTCCACCACCTGGGCGTGCTGCAGCGACTCCTGGGTTGTGCAGTTGTTGGTCACGCACGAGACCACCCCCGCGCGGATCGACAGGGCCTGGCAACGCTCCAGCTCCAGGGCCACGCTCATCCCCACCGTCTTCCCACCCATGGCCTGGAGGGCGCGAATCTCGGCCCGGGTCTC
Source organism: Candidatus Hydrogenedentales bacterium (assembly GCA_041859365.1). Taxonomy (GTDB): domain Bacteria; phylum Hydrogenedentota; class Hydrogenedentia; order Hydrogenedentales; family JAEUWI01; genus JAEUWI01. The sequence goes on along the minus strand of JBHEKR010000331.1, from coordinate 16,066 downwards.
GTAGCATGGCCCGTGCATCCAGATAAAGGCGCCCGTGGCCCGGCAGCCGGGCACAAGAAAGTCGGGGGTCATGCGCTCGGGAAAGTGATGGCCGCGATACCGCCACGCCACCACGGAATCCGCCGCGACCCAGTCGCCCGGCATGAGGCTTTCTTCGAGTCCGCCGGCGGCGTTGGTCAGGATGAGCGTGCGGACGCCGAAGCGGTGCAGGGCATCCACCGTGGCCGCGACGGCCTCCGGTGCGTGACCTTCATAGAGATGAATCCTGCCGGCCTGAAGCAGCACCGGGGCTCCGCCGCAGCGCCCGAAGACGAAGGCGCCGTCGTGGCCCGCGACCGTAGCCTGGGCGAGGCCCGCCACGTCGCCAAAGGGCACTTCCGCGATCACTTCATCCAGCAGGGGTCGCAGGTGGATCCCCGAACCCGACACGATGCCGATGGGATGTTCTCCCGGTTCGAAAATCGTCTCGGGCACATTCACCATGGCTTGGGAAAAAACAGTCGCTGGTAGAGTTGCAATGCGAACTCGTCGGTCATGCCCGCGGCAAAGTCGACGGTGCGTCGTTCGAGGGAATCCCCTTCGTGGCCGTGAAGGATTTCTTCGTTGGGCTCCTCAAGCAGATAGTAGTAGAGTTCGCGCAGGATCTTCTTCGCCTTGCGGATTTCCCGATCGATCATTTCGCAAGGGTACACCTGGGTATACATGAAATCGCGCAGGGTGTTCATCGCCTCCAGAATCTCCGGCACGATGCCCAGCTTGCCCTCCTGGCTGCCCATAATCAGGCCCACGACCATGGCGTCAATCCGGCTGGAGGTGTGATCCCCCAGCACCCGCAGCGCTTCCTGGGGCAGATCTTCCGTGGCGATAACCCCGGCGCGAATCGCGTCGTCAATATCGTGATTGATATAGGCAATGGCATCGCAGACACTGACCACGCCGCCCTCCAGGGTATTGGGGCCATCGGTAGCGCGCCCCTGGAGCACGGCCTTGCCTTTGGAGTGGTACAAGATCCCATCGCGTACTTCGTGGGTCAGATTCAATCCGGCACCGGCATGGCGGCGCTCCAATAAATCCACCACCCGCAGACTCTGCTCGAAATGAAAAAATCCGGGCGCATACACCTCGTTCAAGACCGCCTCACCGGCGTGGCCGAAAGGCGTGTGGCCGAGATCGTGCCCGAGGGCAATGGCCTCGGTGAGATCCTCGTTTAGAAAGAGGGCGCGGGCTACCGTGCGGGAGATTTGGGCAACTTCCAGCGTGTGGGTCAGCCGCGTGCGAAAATGGTCGCCTGTGGGCGCCAGAAAGACCTGTGTTTTCCGCTTGAGCCGCCGGAAGGCCTTGGTATGAAGGATACGGTCGCGATCCCGCTGATACACCGTTCGGAAGGCGTCTTCCTCCTCGGGCACGGCCCGACCTTTCGATTCACTGGACCGGGCGGCGAAAGGGCTGAGCTGGGCCGCTTCCCGGGCTTCAAGCTCGGCCCGAACACAATGGGCTGTTATCAAGGCATATCTCCACTACAACATATTGAAAAGGGTGCGCAGGGGTGGAGTTTACCCAATCGAGCGACTCAATTGAAAGGCCCGCGCCCGGCAATACCGGTGCGGGCCGTGATTTATCATAATGCTGCGTGTCGATCAGTCCAGAAAGTTCGGCTGAACTTTGTGTTTTTTCTTCTGATCCAGGGCCTGACGGAGCTTGGCGGCTTTGTGGCGCGCTTTATCGTTCAGGGGATCGGCCGCCAACACGGCCTCCATGTATTCGAGGGCCCGATCATAGTGGTGGGCCTTGATGTGGCTGATACCGATGTTGTACTGGGCGGATACGATCTTCTTGTGGAGGCGCGGCAGGTCGCCCGATTCGCGCACCTGCGCACGGTAGTGCTTCAGCGCACGGGGATAATCATGGGCCTGGAAGTAGTAATCGCCCACGCACTCTTCTTTGCCATGGTCGGCGTCGTGGTGCTCTTCGACGTACTTCTCCAGGTCGTTGTGCTTCTGTTCCCGATATTCCTTCGGGTCGAAGAGACCGGCCACCGCCGATCGCTCGACGAGCACACTGATGTTGTTGCTGTCGGGGTCCTCGGGAATGATGTAGAAGCGGGGCTGCTCCAGGCTGTAGGTGTTGAAGGTATGCCCCCGGAGCACTTCGCCATCTTTGAACTCCACGACCACGGCCGCGCCCTCGGAACGCGGATCGCGGTAGGAGATGGCGTGATCGAAGTTTCCGTCAAAGCTCTTGACGTAGTAAACCGCCTTGAGATCGCGAAAAAGGACCCGCTTGGTCATGTTGAGCGGCTCACCCTTGCGGTCCACCAGATCGAGGTGGAATCCCTCACTTCGCACGTTGAGGGCGAAGCAAATGCCACAGAGGGTTTCCCCGTTGAGCGTACGCACGACCAGCCGCTGGCGCTCCGGCCGCGCGAGCTGGGCGTCGTGCTTCGATTTACGCTCCAGCGAGTCTTTAATGGGCTTGTAGTGCTTCTGGCAGTACAGAACCCCTTCGTGCTCGGTGATGCATTGGCCGCATCCCAAATCGCCGCATATGTTGCAATAGCCCACCACTTCACTTGATGGATGAACGGAACAATTCATGACAAGCTCCTGGTAACACCCACCTCACACCTTGGCGGCGGCGCCCTCCTCTCTTTTGAGGGCGTCACACGACTCCACCCACCATAATGCGAAGTCCACAATACACAAGTTATAGCGCTTCGCTCACTATTCTAGGTTAAAGCGGTGAAAAATACAAGGGTTGTCACGCGAGAATTGTCAAAATTACGAAAGATAGCGGGCTCCGTCACTGGATCGAGCAAAAAATACCGGCGCTTCGCCCGAATACCCCAGGCGCTCTTCGTAATATTTCTTCTTTACCGCCTTTTCCACCTGGGCTTCGCGGGTGCTGGGCACCAGGCCGATTACGGCCCCCCCGAAGCCCGCCCCGGTCAAACGCGCCCCCAGACAGCCCGCATCCCGGAGAATTTGGGCCAGGTCATCCATTTCGGGCGTGCTGATGCCGTAATCCTTCGCGCAACTGGTGTGGGAGTCGTTCATGAGACGACCAAAGGTGTTGAGCTCACCACCGAGGAGGGCGTCGCGCGCTTCTTCGACGCGGTAGTACTCCGAGAAGACGTGGCGCGCCCGCGCCTGAAGGGGCAGCCCTTCGGGCTCCACGGGAATGTGATCGAGCCAGTACTCGCGCACGATAGCCGGGTCCATGCGCAGGTAGATGAAGATCTCCGCGACGGTCATGTGGGAATTGGGTAAAACCTCCGCAAGCAGCTTCTCCACCTCCGCGCGGTTGAAGCATAAGGGTCCGAGCCAGAGATCGCCGATGCAGTCGATGGAAAAGTCCTCGCCGAAGGCGCGGATAAAATGGGTGTTGAGCATGTTCGTGATCAGGCTGCAAATGGCCGGGCCCGCGTTGTATTTGAGGAGGGCGTTGCCCGCCTTGCTGGATTCGACCATGGAATCGCAAACGATGAACGAGGCCCTCTCCGGCAGGGGAATGTGCTCGAACTGGAAGGGGATGAAATTGATCTTGGTAGCGTGGCCCGCCTCGGCATTCAGGATGACGGTCTGGTCCATCCCTCCTCCCGCCGTGCCCACGAAGTGCTCCGCGTTCGCCAATACCCCGGCCAGTTCCAGGCGGGAAATATCCTGGCCCAGGGTGTAGTCTAGAACGGCCAGGTAAGCCATGGCGAAGGCGACGACCAGCGCGGAGGAAGAACTGAGCCCGGCGGAGGACGGAAGATCGCTGTACACGAGCACGTCCATGCCGGGGAACTTCTTCACGTCAAAGCGATTGTTGAGACCTTCCAGCGCCGCCTTGCAGTAGTTCTCCCAGGCCCCCGCGGGCGAAGGCTCCAGCGCGGCGCCATTGGCGAAGGAGACTTCGGAAAATCGTTCGTCGGTATTGATCAATCGAACTTCCGGTGTCGACCGTCCGGCGAAAGCAATGGTGATGGCGCGGTCGATGGCCATGGGAAGCACCGGAAGTCCGTTGTAATCCAGATGCTCTCCCAGAAGATTGATGCGTCCCGGCACCCGGCACAGAAAAGGAGTGCCGGATTCTGGAAAGTGTTTCTGGAAAAGTGATGCTATCGCCTTCGCGTCCACGCGCCGTACTCCTGTCTGCCTTGTGCACTACGTGTAAGCCTGCGATTGTAATGGCGGGAACCCTTTCTTTCAATTAATTTGGGAACCGGGATGGCCTATCGGGGTTATAAGTGGCATACGAAAACTCAACACGCGGCGCTGAATAAGTTCCGCATCCAACTGAACGCAGGAGATTCCATCATGAAAAAGATACGCTTCGCGACTCTGGCCACGCTGATCGCATTGGCGCCCGCCGCCCAACTCTACGCGGAGGCGCCCGCAGGCGACGCCGGTCCGGCTGCGGATGGCGCGGCCAAGAGGCCGGCCCTGGCGCGCCTGTTGAAGAGCGCGGACGCCAACAGCGACCAGAAGCTCGATCTGGCGGAAATCCACGCCAAATTGCCGAATTTCCCGGCAGAACGCTTTACCGCGCTGGACAAGAATCAGGATGGCTTCCTGGATGCCAGTGAAGTGCCCACGCCGCCCAAGACCGAGGCTGCGGGTGAGGGTCGTGGCGCCATGGGCGCCAAGCTCCAGGCGGCGGATACCGATAAGGATGGCAAGCTCTCCCAGGCCGAGTTCACGGCGGGTTTCCCCAATGCGTCGGCGGAGCGCTTCGCGCGACTCGACCAGAACGCCGACGGTTTTGTGGATCGCAGTGACCGAGCCGCCCTCGAAGCGAAGGCGGGCGAAAAGAAGAATGCCGAAGCGGGCAAGAAGAAGGCTGACGGCGGCAAAAAGAAGACGGATGGTGCGGTGAAGGATGCCGTGCCCTATGTGAAAGGCCTGATCGCAAAGCACGATGCGGACAAAGACGGCAAATTAACGAAAGCCGAACTGGAAGCGGGCAAGCCCGGATTCCCTGAGAAGAGCTTCACGGACATGGATCGCGACAAGGACGGCGTCATTTCCGAGGCCGACCTTCCCACGCCCGAAAACTGAGTAGTGCGAGAATCAACGCCGGCGGTGGAACCTTCCCTGTGGAGACGGCTTCCACCGCCACTTCATTTTTCAGGGGGCGGCGGGCTCTTCTGCGACTTCACCGGCGTGGCGCAATTCCATGAGACCGAGGTTCTCCATGTAGAGGCAGATGCACCCGACAAGGAGCACCGGCAGGAGTTGCAGCAGGTGGGCAATAATCACGGCGGCCTTGAGCACATCGATATCCGTTTCGGGGGCCACGATCAACACGGCCAGGGCAATGCCCGCGTGGAACACACCCAGAAAGCCGGGGGTGCTCGGCAGGCTGATGGCCACGGCGAGGCAGGCCATTATGACGAAGGATGCGTACCAGGGCGCTTCGATATCAAACGCGCGAAGGATGCAGTAGTAACAGACCGTCCCCGCACCCCAGGTGATGAGTGACCAGAGAATCGCGCGGCTCATATCCGCCGCGGATTTGAACACATGCATGCCGTCGGCAAACTGCTCAAGCATACCGCGAAGCCGCGCCGCAAGGCCGCTGGAGATCCGACCCACGGTCATGTCCACAACCTTCAACGCGAGGTGCTTGTTGAGATACAAGATCACGAAGGCGGCGATGATGCCCAGCATGGCCGCGCCCGTTCCCATGGCCCCCACGCGAATGACGTCGGGCGGAATGGGTTGGGGCACATCCGGGATCACGATAGGGCCATCGGGGTGGACGTAAACCACTGTAACAAGCATGACCGCGAGAAGTCCAAAGAGATCGGTGACGCGATCAAGGGCGACGAAGGCGAAGCAGCGGCTGAACGCGAGCCCCGTGAGACGGGAAAGGACAACCGCACGGATGACTTCGCCAACGCGACCGGGCAGGGTGAAGTTGCCGAGAAATCCGATCTGGGTGGCGCTGAACATGACGCGGAAGGAGACCGGCCCCGCAGTCCGCACAATGTAGCCCCAGCGGAAGATGCGGGTGACGAAGGTGATGAAGACCAGCAGCGTGGAAAAGAGCAGCCAACCCGGGCTGGCCGCCCGGAGGGCATGGCCCACGGCCGTCCAGTCGGTGTCTCTGAACAACCACCAGAATAAAAAAACACCCAGGGCGATCCCTGCAATTAGCTGTATGATCTTCTTCATAAGACTCCTCCCGCTAGCCATTGGGGGCGGAGTATAGCACAGGGAGGTGGTATTGGCGCGCGCGGAACCCTAGCGGAGTTTCGTTCCCCCGACCACGCTCATGTGGCTGGTGGCGGTGCGCTGGCGCTTTTCCTCCAGATCGCGCATGAGGCTGGCCGGGCTGGAAATCGGCGGCAATGGGGGCGGCGGTGTGCGGAACAACTCCTCGGCCGCATCCCCCAGGGAGCTGACCAGTTCCAACTGGCAACCCAGGCAGAAATGCGATTCTTCCATGGCGTCATGCTTCCGGCAACGAACGCAGAGCGGCGCTTCGATGACGGCGGGCACTTCGGGCTCGGACTCGACGGCGACGGCATACTCGGCCGCCAGCGCTTTGGCGGCGGCGCGCGCTTCGGCTCGGCAAGCACGGCACTGCAACTCGCCGGTACCCGACGCCATTAACTTTCCGCATGTTTCGCAATTGGTCATCTTATGTGCTCCGGGACAGAGTGATGAGCTCCCTGGCGACATGGTCAACCTGATCGTAGAGGCTGTCGAGCGAACCATTGTTTTCCATCACCCATCGAGCCATGGAACGTTTCGTTTCTGGGTCCACCTGGGCCGCGATGCGCTGCCGCGCCTGCGCTTCCGTCAAGCCGCGCGTTTCCACAAGCCTTCGCACCCGGATATCTGTGTCGCTCAGCAGCAGGATCAAACCTTCGAGCCACTCGTCAATCCTGCCGTTGTCACCGAGCAGGGCGGCATCGATTATGGTCACGCGCCTTCCCGCCTCCGCGAAGGCCGCGCACCGCGCGCCGATCTCTGCGGCAATGAGGGGCTTCATGATCGCGTTCAACGATGCCAGCGACTGCGGATCGGAAAAGACCCGTCCACCAAGCTTCTCTCTGTCTATGGTACCACAGGTCAGGATAGCGTCTCCGAAGCAAGTGAGCACCGCGTCTTCGGCCTGGCCGCCCGGCTCGAGAAGGGCGTGACCCACGCGATCCGCGTCCACGATAGCGATCTCGTGGGTTTCAAAGCGCCGCGCCGCGGTCGACTTTCCCGATCCGGTTCCACCGGTCAAACCTGCAATCAACATGCGCTTGAACTTCCTGTTTCGAATCGTTGCCCTCGGCGATGGCGATACTACCCTGATCAAAATACACCACGCGAAAAGAGGGATGCGAGTTTTGGCGGCGAGGGCGTTTATTCGGCGGGCGAACCGCACGCCTCACCCTGCGCTTGAACCGCTGTTCGCATGCGAGTGACAATAGGTCTGCCACATGGAGCGTAGCATGTATCAAAGCCCCTTTCTCACCCCGCTGGTGGGCGTGCCCATCTGGCCGCACGCCGCGCCACTGCTGACCGGACTGGACGAGCGTGGCGACCTGCGGCTGACGGCCATGCCGGTGGAAGCAATCGCCGAAGCCCTGCGATTGCAGGCCTGCACATGCGCCCTGGTACCTCCCTGCGTCTTGCTGGACGATCCCGGGCTCCGCGTAATTCCGGGCGCGGGCCTCGCCGTCGAGGAAGGGGGAACAACGGAACGCCTTATCACGTCGGACGCGCTGGAATCAGTCCGGCGCATTCAGGTGACACCCGAGGCCCGTCGCTTGGCCGTTTATATTCAAGTCATCTATGCGGAACGGGGTTTGCCAATGCCCGAGTTTGCCCTCCCGAATGCTGCCGAACGCGGCGACGCACTGCTGGTCTCGGGCGCGAACGAAGGAGGTCCATCCGACGAAGGGCACAACGTGGCCGAATTGTGGCGCGCGCTCACGCATACGCCGCTGGTGCTTGGGGTCTGGGTTTGCCACGAAAATGGGCCCATCCGGTTGCTGCGCACGGTGCTGGGCGAGGCTTCACGCCGGGGTGAGATGGAGTTCAACCGGGATGTACCCGGCGGGAGCAACTATTACTACCGAATCCTGAGCGCGGAATCGGAATGCCTTCGCACCCTGCACCGGCTGGCGAGGCGGCATGCTATCGCCGGAGCCAGCGTGGAATCCATTGCCTTTTGCTAGGAGCCCCGGTCGCGTCCGCACCACACCCGACCAACTGAAGCGAAAAGGTGGATGCGGAAAGTTTTGATTCGGGAAACACGTCAACGCGGGTGCCCGACGCGTCGGGGAAGACATTCACGTTGGTTGGAAGAGGACCGTCTTCCACCTCCAGTCGGCACTGTACCTCGCCCAGCCTCGCGGGCAGATGCACCTGGACCGACGCGAGCTCCTGGGGGATATCCATCCGAAATTCAATCAGGCACTGGAACACATCGGATTGGTTGATGTGGATGGAGACTGCGCCGAAGCCGTTCGGCGTAAAGAGCGTCACCTGCTTCTTGTGTCCCCGCTCCCGTAGATTGGTCCGAACGATCAAACGCTTGTCCGCAAGATCGAGGCGAACTTCGGACAGCACCATGATGAGGTACCACAGCGACAGCTCGCTCACATGACGTGGGACCGCACCTTCGCCCACAACGGCGGTCTCGTCCAGAATTTCCGCAATCGGCGTATCGGGTTCCTGCTGGACTCGGCAACAGACGTAGCGCAGAGCGTTGTAGGCCTGAATGCTCACTCCCGCGCTCCAGGGCGAAGCGGACGCACCCCCATCACCGCCCGGCCAGGACAGCATCGCCAGGCGCCCGTCTTTTCGATTGTTCGATTCCACGGTTTTCAGGGCGCGCACCACATGCCTGAGCGGGAAAAGACCTTCCAGCCCCAGGAGTTCCGCAATCCAGAAGGGATGCAACTGACCCACGTGGCAGGCGGTCTGGAGTTCCGATTCCGCAACGAGATTCGTGCGGGCGTCGGGATACAACGTGTAGTAGCCGTGCTCGGAATTCCAGAAATAGCGTTCGAAGCTGCGCGACGCGCGATCCAGCGCTTGCTTGTAGACGGACGCTTCATGGAGCTTCTGCCGACGCGCCATTCGCTCGCCCGCCGCAAGGGCCACGATCCACAATCCGGCTGTGATCACGTTCAGCCCGCTGGCAAAGGCGCAATCCAGCCCCGGCGCCTCATGCTGAATATCGGGAAAGCCGTCGAAATCTTTGTCCTGGGCGATGATGGCGGCCAACGTGCTCTGGAGGCCGGGCACAACACGATTGAGAAAAGAGAGACTTCCGGTGAAAAGAAAATTACGCCAGGTCATGGTGACCAGATGGGCGCAGACTTCCACCTGGGCCGCGCCGGGAGAGACAAATTCTCCCCCACCGAAGCCCTCGAGACCTTCGCTGATACGGAAGCTGCGATCCGTCTCGCCGACGACGCGCTGGATCACGCGATCCAGTATGTCGAGTTCAAGGCGGGGATAAAAGAGCAGCAGTCCCATGGACCAGAACCAGCGATCGCGAAGGCAATTGACCCGGACATCGCGGGCACTCTCGAAGATGCCAAATCCGCCATTGCGCGTATGCAGGGAATTGGTGCTGAGCACTTCACAGCTCGCCAGAAGCCGCTTGACCAAGGCGGACGGGAGGTCGGCGGAAGCCAGGCGCTGCTGCCAGCCGCTGATCGCCGCGAAGTAATATTTGCTGTTGGTGAGACCGATACGCGCGACGGCCCGGGCGTCGGTGTGATTGTTCGCATAGAAATTGCCCTCTTCCACGCCATTGACCACATAGCGGGGGCAGTACCAGGACACCACGAACTCCACACTTCGGGTCTGCCCCGGATCAAGCCGGAAGTGGTTGCAAACCGCGCCACAACGGGGCACGCCATGGCCTGGCGACGCATCGCCGCCGTAGCCGCCGGGCAGGGCAAATTCGCTCCAGAACGCGGCCTCCTCGGCGGGCTCCTCGGGATCCCAGACGCGGACCGTCGTGCGTACACTGGCGTTCCAGGGTGTAGCCACGCAGTATTGGCCGTCTTCATTGGAATCCACCGTGCGCACGTCACCAAAGACAAGGGCATTGGGGGGCACATAGCCCGGACGCACCTCCATCGGCTGGCTGGACTCAATATGGCCGGTCTTGGAAGAGAGTCGTCGTTCATTGTCACCACCGCCCCCTCCCCGCATGCGCTCCCAGTCGGCCTGGGTGATGAGGGTATCCCGTACAATAGTGGCGGGACGCTCCGGGACGGCGGTGGCACTATACCCACAGGTGTTTTGCCAGTTCAGGAGCGCGCCAACCTCCTGCGCCTCGTCGCTGATGTTGGTAATCTGGATGCCGAGATAGACGAGCGGCAACGCGGATGCGTCATAGTCATAGGGCACCACGGGCGCGAAGGCGCTCCAGACCACTTCGACCGGTGCGTCGGGATCATGGACGCGGCAGTCCACAAGGGGATAGTGGGCGCGATAGCGGAGGCCATCCTGGGGCAGCGCATGGCGCGAAGGAAGCACGGTATCGGCAAGCTGGAGACGCCGGAGATACGATCCGCTTCCGCCCTGGGCGCTGACCGCCAGAAACGTGTGGGGCACCACGGGAATACAGTTGGATTCCGTCCGATTGTTATTGATCGTGAGATTGCGGAAGCGCCCGTCGCTGCACACTTCAACCGCCCCGGTGCCGAGGGTACCGAGGGGCATGCTACGCAGCGGTTGAGATTTTATTTCACGCAAAACGGGATATTCCGGGGCTGGGTGATCATCGGGCCAGGTCACGTGCCGAAGGTGCGCCAGCCAACGGGCATTATAGGCATGGAAACTTCAATCCGCAATGCGGTCCCGCCTTGAGGGCTAGTCCCCCACCGGCGCCAGATGCTTCACCATCACGATGGCGTGTTCCGCGCTGACCGCGTAGTAGTTCTTACGAATCCCGATTTCCTCAAAGCCCATGTTGCGATAAAGCCCCCGCGCGGGCGCGTTGGATTCACGGACTTCCAGCCGAATGACTTTTCCACCGGCCTCCGAGCCCCGCGATTCGAGGAAAGTCATAAACACGCGTCCAAGGCCCTTGCCGCGCAACGCCGGCGCCACAGTAATCTTGGTAATGTGGACCTCGTCCAGAATCATCCAGAAACCGCCATAGGCGATGAGGCGATCTTCGTGAAACGCGAGATAGAAGTGGGACGGGCCATTCCGCATTTCCTGGTGAAACATGCCCTGGGTCCAGGGATCGGGGTAGGACGCGTGCTCCAGCACGAGCACATCCGGAAGATACTCCTTCTCCAGCCGGACATAGCGAAGACGGGAAATATCGATGTGATCGGAGGCCACGTCTTCCATGGGCCCGCCTCCCCTCAGGTCGCGGACTGGGCCAGCTTCAGGTCCCGGTTGATTTCCGCCTGCGACTTGCGCAGGTAAACCGGGCTGACGAGGGCGGCATCGGTGCAGGCGCCAGCGGCCTGAAGGGCGAGGGCTTCCAGGGCTACGGCGCTGGCCCGGGGCGCGCTCTGGGCCGGTGCGGCAATGACGGCCCGCTGAAAGCGGGCGGCAATCGCTGACCGGTAAAGATCGGCGCCATCCCCCACCAGGGTGAGGCCGGACTCGCTGAAGTCATCCAGAGCCGCGACGGAATCAAGCAGACACGCGATGGAGCAGGCTCGATCTTCGATGACCTTGATGCGCCGCCCGCCCTCAAAGCGGTAAACTGCGGCGAAGACCTCCTTCATCCGCGCATCGAGCACAACGGCAAGATGGGACGCGGGCGGGCAGGGGCAAAGTCGGGTCATGGCGTCAAGGGTGGGAACAGCCACCAGCGGAAGGTCATTCGCCAGGGCGAGCCCCTTCCAAGTAGCCGCGCCAATGCGGAGTCCCGTGAAGGAACCGGGGCCGGAAGAGACCGCCAGAAGCTCGATATCGCGCAGGGCCAGTCCGGCTTCACCCAGCAGCCAGTCCACCGTGGGCAGAAGCCGCTCGGAATGAAGCCGACGGCCATCGATCACGGCTTCGGCGAGAAGGGCGTCGTCTCGGAGGAGGGCCACGCTATTGATGGCCGTGCTGGTTTCAGCGGCAAGAATAAGGGGCATGCGGGGGACCTAGAAACTTTCGCGGGAAGCGGCGGCAACGGGACCGCCCTCTTCCGATACAAGACTTCCATCCTCCTCCCCGGCGACGAGCTCTTTCATACGCTTGCCGGGGCGGAAGGTTACGACACGGCGCTCCGGCACCGGAACCTGATCGCCCGTGCGGGGGTTGCGACCGATGCGGGATGCGCGGGTCTTCACTTCGAAGACGCCGAAATCGCGCAGTTCCCAGCGCTGACCCGTGGCCAGGGACTGGGAGATGGTGTCGAAGGTGCCCTCGATAATCTTGGACACGTCGCTCTGCGTCATGCCCAGTTTATTGGCTACCCGAATTACAAGTTCACGCTTGGTCATAGTCACAGCGGTGAACCCTCCTTCCTGCGATTGGATTGCTTCGGAGCTGTCTCTGAAGGTCTGGATAAACGAATGAATAAGCGAGCATTATACGAACTGGGGCCGCTGTTGACAAGTCCTTTAGCAGTCCAGCCTTAACGATGCTGGCGGCGATTGCCAACCGCCAGAATGTCCCGTGGAGCGCCACAGGGGCCGACTATGCACCGCACCGGATGAAAATTGGTGTAACTGATTACATGACATATAATTATGCCTCTTGTCCGCGCGGTCTGCAAGTTTCTACGCGTCCGGGGAAGGCCCGTGCCCTTGCCGACGTGATTTGAAACCGCCGGTCACCGTGCATGAGAATACAACCGGGCAACCCATCAATGGCTGGAAAAGGACAACAATACGATGAAAATGTATGGAAAAGACTACGCCGTCAAGGAATTACGGCAGCGCGTGGGCAATATGGATCAGGTGGCCGGGGTGCGCCTCGTTCAACTCGACGATGGCAACGAGCGACCGACCCGGGCGGCCATCCTGCAAAGCGGCACGGGACTGGAAGTTACGGTGCTGCTGGACCGCTGCCTGGATATCGCCTCCGCGTCGTACCAGGGCCAGGCCATGGGCTGGCGCTCCACCACGGGCGATGTGGCCCCGCAATACTACGAAGCGGAGGGCATCCGCTGGCTCCGAAGCTACTTCGGCGGCCTGGTGACGACCTGCGGCCTGAACAACGTGGGCGCGCCCGAAGCGGGCAGCGAGCTGACGGGAAACGGCCTCCATGGGCGGATTTCGAACACGCCCGCGCGAAACATCAAGGTCACCCAGGAATGGCAGGGTGATGATTATGTGATTTCCGTGACGGGAACGATGCGCCAGACGGCACTCTTTCACGAGAATCTAACACTGACCCGGACCGTGCGGACTAAGCTGGGTTCAAAGTGTTTCTGGATCGACGATGTGATCGAGAATGAAGGCTTCCATGATGCGCCCTACATGTTGCTGTACCATTGCAACGTGGGCTGGCCCGCAGTGGACGATGGTTCGGAGCTGATCGCGCCGAGCCGCCTCGTCGCCCCGCGCGACGCCATCGCCCAGGAGGGCAAGGAAGACTGGAACAAGTTCCACGGCCCGGTCCATGGCTATGCGGAGAAGGTCTACTTCCACGATATGGCCGCAGACGCGGACGGCACGGTGACGGCGGCGATTGTGAATGACGGTTTCGCCCGGGGCAACGGCTTCGGCGTCTACGTAAAGTACAACCAGGACGCCCTCCCCCGCTTCACCGAATGGAAGATGCTGGGCGAGCAGGACTACGTGGTTGGACTGGAGCCCTGCAACTGCGGCGTATTCGGGAAGAAGGTGGACGAGGATCTGGGACTGCTGAAATCCCTGAATCCCGGCGAGCGCTGCGCAGTATCGCTGGAACTGGGCGCGATCTCCACGGACGAGGAAGTGGCCGCCCTGCGAAAAGACGCCGCCCGAGTCACGCCCGCGCTGACGGAAAGCTATCTGGATTTTGTGAAATAGTTGGGGAAGCCCGATCGGTCGGATCCGACGGATCCGACCGATCGGGAAACATTTTCGGACTTCACAGCCCCTCCGTGAAGTAGTCTGAATCGACGCGCTTAACCTCGTATTTCTCCACAGGCGTAACACCGATATCGTGCTCGATCATCAATTCCGTCAAACGAGTGCCGTCGATAAGTATGATTTTCGATTCGATTAGCGAGGCAAACTCGGTCGCCTCTTTGCTGAAGGATGACGTAGTCAGAAAGACCCCTTTGCGTGACCGCTTACCCTGCAACGCGCCCGCAAATTTCTGGATCTCCGGTCGCCCGACGACCCCTTCCCAGCGCTTAGCCTGAATGTAGATGATATCCAGCCCAAGCCGATCCTCCTTGATAATACCGTCAATACCCCCATCGCCGGACTTCCCCAGCGCCTGGCCAGCCTCTTTCATTGATCCACCGTACCCCATCGCCACCAAGAGCTCGACCACAAGTCGCTCGAAGAAGGCGGGTGAGCACTTCATCAATAAATCGAGAATTTCGTCCGAAAGTTCGGCCGTCAGCAATTTGTGAGCATTTTGCAGCGTTTCTTCGGGGGTTTGGGTGGGCGATTCAGAGATGTCGCCTTCTGACACTGAGTCTATTTTCTTCGTCGTCTGAAACTCGACAAACTTCTCAAACTGCTTCAGGAACTTTACGTCAATTCGATTCGGCCGGGATGCAAGAACTTCCAATCCCAACGCGGTGATAACAAAGAAGCCTCGCCGGGTAGATTCTAACAAGCCGGCTTTCTTCAGGTAGGTCCGCGCCCATCCAACTCGATTGTGAATCAGGGGTTGGACACCACTGGGCAACGGCTGTCGACGTTCGTCGTCAGTCAGGTCAAACAAGTCTGAAAGGGTGGTGACCGCGTCTTGGAATGAATGTTCCTGGCGATCTTCCGCGTAGCGGAGCAGGGGCAACATGAGTGACTGATAATCTGGAATGGCCATCCCGAGCGAATCTCCCTCAACACTGTTGCAAGTCTATTGCGCGGTGCCAGAATAGCAGGGTGACTTCTGAAGGGTCAAAGCGTCCAGGGTCAAAGCGTCCCAGTTGGAACAAATTATCGCCAATTGCAAAAAAGGCACAGCCGGGATGACTGTGCCTCACTCTTGCGGTTCGTTTTCTCTACTTCAGCGACTTCCCCTCGTAATCCGCAGGCACCTTGGCGCCGAGGAGGTCGAGGGACGTTACCCCGAGATCCAGCAGGGTCGCACCGGGCTTCAGCGGCTTGTTGGAGAAAAGGATGCCTGCGGTGAACTCGGGGTCGGAGCTGGCGTGCTCTCCACTCCATTTCGCATCGTTCACTTGAAAGAGTTCTTTGGGCGCGGCGCCCGCGGAGGACGCCTTCTCGGTCTGATAGCCTTCGGCATAGCCCAATTGGAGATCGGGCGCATCGGCGGTCGCGAGCCCCTTGGGGTCCACGTTGGTCGCGATGGCGCGGAAGACTTTTTCACCTGTTTCGGGATCGGTAACGTCGAGCAATTTTGTGCGGATCTCCTCGATCAGCGCGGGGGCCTCGTCGGCGCTCACGATGCCATTCTTCTCCCGGCCCTGGCGGTTGACAAAAATCATGCCGAGCCCGAGGCCGTAGGCCTTGCTCTTGGACCAGTCGTAGGTAAATCCGCCGCTGGCGCGATCAAAGAAAAACTTCGTATCGGTAAAGGCCGTGGCCGCATCAGGCTGGCCTTTGACGGCGAGGTAGCCGTTGCGCACGAGCCAGGTGTTGACGCTGAAACCCTTTCGAAAACTGTGGAAGCCGTGGTCGGACATGACCATGAGGGTGTCGTCGTCCTTGAGCCTGCTCATGACGTTGCCCACGATGCCGTCCATCTTGATGTAGGTATCCTCCACCGCGCGGCCGTATTTCTTGAAGAGGGCCTCGGTGTAGAGGGGGTGCTTCGGGTCGCGGTAGGCCCAGAACATGTGGGCAACGCGATCCGTGCTGGTCCACGCGCCAATGAGGAGGTCACAGTTGCCCGCGTCGATTTCATCGAGCACAAGCTGTTCCTGCCACGCCATGGTGCGTTTCACGTCTTCGAGGAACATTTCTTCGGTCATGTCACCGTGTTCCAGGGCCTTGGTGTCGTATTCCCAACCGACCGTCTTGAAAAGCCCATGCTTC
>JBHEKR010000320.1:0-18966 GCA_041859365.1 Candidatus Hydrogenedentales bacterium | reverse complement strand
ACCATCTCGGGTTTGGCGAGCTCAAGGTTGCGAAAATGCGGACAATACCCGATGTTCACCACACGGAAGTTGAGGAAGTAATTCTCGTCAGTCTCCTTAAATCACTATGTTGCTATGACTTAGGACGATTGATCGCGGTCTCAACCGGACACTAGTGCTGACCCATAACTTTTGAATCCCGCAGGGATGGCACAGAAGACCGTGGAGGAACTCCCTCGCTCTTCTGTGCCGCCCCGCTGGGGCTCATACAAGGGGGGACTCTGACCCAGGGTTCCGCTCGTACCTCGCTTCACCCTGGGCTACGACATGCCGCTCCTACGGAGCTAATACAGTCATCTATCGAAAGCACTTGTTCCTCTTCGTATCCGAGTCGATGGTGAGCCAACAATTCCAACGGCGGAACGGCAGAGCCTAATGAATTCTCACCGGCTGAGCCGGTGGATTAGCTTGAATTTAAAATTTTTCTCCCGCATTCTGTTTTCTCCGTGCCTCCGTGTCCGTGGGCTGCAATCTTCTTGTCGATTACGGAAGATTTTCTTTTTCGCGTCCATTCGCGGTTCAAAACTCTTATCACAAAATTTGCGCGAATTTGCGTAAATTTTCGGTTTAGTCTCTTATGGCTGCAACCAACGGCGAATCTCGAATCACTCGCTGCGAAAACAGTACCCTCAAACCCGACGAACGAAAAATGGGCTGGTCGTGTCGTGCCACAACCAGCCCACCTGCTCGTCAAGAACTTTATTTACTTATAGCGTTCCTGGAATTCTTCCATACGCTTCTTGCGCTCCGCCTTCTCCTTCTCATCCATTTCGCCGTTGAACCAGCGGTGGTTGTTGCTCTTCATCACCTCCTCCAGCTTTGCCTCAAGCGCCACCGCGGCGGCCTCCTTCGTCGCATCACCGGACGCCTTGCCATCTTCAATCAGCTCTTCCAGTTCGGGAATGAACTTCGTGTAGAAGTGCTTGGCGACTTCGTAAGTGCCGTGCCAGTGCGTGATGTCCGGCCCCATCATGGAAACGCCGTGGCGCGCGCGACGACCTTCGTGGTGCCAGATCTCGTACCACGTCCAGTCAATCTTATTCCCGAACTCCACCGGCTTCAAGAGGGGCTTGGCCAGCGCCATCAGCTCCAGACCCGGATGGGCAAATTTTTCGTGGTACAGATCAAGCAGACCGTCGTATTGCGTATAGAAAGCATCCACATAATTCTGATTGTGGCAGTTCAGGCAAACATTCTCCATGTTTTTCCGGCGCTGTTCCCAGGGAACGTCCTTGCCCGGCAGGCCCATCTTCGCATCGGCCACCTCGGGTCGCACCGACACCGCAGGGCGGTTGTTCCAACTGATCCGCATGCCCACATCGTGCGTGACTGGCTGATCTTTCGTCGCGCTCATATGGCAGGTCGCGCAGGTCGGCGCCGCGCTGTAATCTTCGCCCACAATCCACTTCGGACTGTCCATGTTCATCTTGTCGATGTTCGCGCGAAAAGCCACGCCGTGCTTCGACTCGTTGTAGATCTCGATTTGCGGATGGTCCGGACCCATGTGGCACTTGCCGCAGTTTTCCGGATTCCGCACCTGCTCCACCGAGAAGGCATGCCGCGAGTGGCACGCGGAGCACGATCCCTCGGAGCCGTCGGGATTGATGCGGCCGATACCGGAGTTGGGCCACGTAGCCGGGTCCAGCTTGCCGTCCGGCATAACCTTCACCTCGGAACCGTGGCACTGCCAGCAGCCATTCACCGCGGCGGCCGAGATGCCCATGGGAAACATGGGCGTGATAAAATCATTGTTCCCTTCAACCACCTCCGCCAGCACGTTGTCCAGCGATCCCAGAATTCGGGCCGCCTTGGCGTGGTGCGACGATACAAACTGCTCCACTTCCTTTTCGTGGCACCGGGCGCAGTCCTTCGGACTGACGATGGTGGATATTACCTTGCCATAGTGGTCATAGGCGTCCTTGTCCTCCCGCTCGGCCTTGTGACACTCGAAGCAACCGATATTGCCGCGAAAGTGCTTGCTGTCCCCCCATTGTTCATAGATTACCTTGCTCTGCATCTTGTGGCACTCGATGCACTCCTTGGACTCAACGGACAATTCCGGCAGCATGTACCCCGCGGCCAGGGCCGACCCGCCCGCCACGAATGCCAGCGCACCGGCCAGCACGTCCACGCAACGTCTCGTAATTTTCATGACACCTCTCCTTTTATGGCTGCGGCGGGAGAGACGGGCTCCCCCGAGTTCTTCGAAAATGTTCCGTTCATGATCGGGACGGCCAGATGGACCATCCAGGAGAACAGGAGAAAACCAAAGGCCCAGATACCCACGCACACCAGCACTTCGTTGAAGCTGGGCAAATATTCCACAATATTGCCCAGGGGCGTGGGGATGAAGCCCGGGATGATGAGACCCATCCCTTTTTCAATCCAGATGCCCACGCAGGCCAGGACGCATGCCACATTGAACCAGACCCTCCTGCGGGCGACGGGCGGCACGACCAGGATCAGGGCGGCGATGACCTCCATGACGATGGCGGTCCAGATCCAGGGCACGAGCAGGTTGTAAGTGTGGCCGTGATGGTCCAGGCCGAAGAATAGATACTTCGCCGAGGCGTTGTGCAATGCGGCGGAATAGAATTCCTTAAAGGCTTCGCAGAAGAGCATGAACAGATTGATCAGCAGGGAGGCCGTGATAATCTGGCGCAACAGCGTGTAGGCTCGCTCATTCACCTGAAGGCCGCTGAGTCGCTCCATGATCTGAAAGGCGATAATCAAGATGCCCGGGCCCGCCGTGAAGGCCGACCCAAGAAAACGCGGCGCCACGATGGCCGCGTTCCAGAAGGGACGCCCCACCAGACCCACATAGAGAAACGCCGTGACGGTATGAATACTCACCGCCCATGCGATGGACAGAAAAACGAAGGGGATGTAGAATTTGGCGGTTGGCTTGCGCCCCAGATACTTCACATACAGAAGATAACCGCAGATGTGGAGGTTGAGCAGCAGGTAGCCGTTGAGCACGATCACGTCCCAGGATAACAGCGAGCCGGGAAAATTGAACACGCCCACCCAGGGAATCAGGTGCCAGAATCGGTCGGGACGACCCAGATCCACCACCACGAAAAGCAAGCTCATGATGATGGCCGCCACGGCCAGCAATTCGCCATAGAGCACAATGTCGTGCATGTCTTTGTTGCGGTAGATATACGCCGGAATCACCAGCATGACCGAGGCCGCCGCCACCCCCACGAGGAACGTGAAATTGGCGATGTAAGCCCCCCAGCTCACCTGATCCGTCATACCCGTCGTCTGAAGCCCCTCTACAAACTGTGTGGTATAAGCCCAGCCCCCCATCCCCGAGAGGAGGGTCAGAAAAATCATCCAGGCGTAAAATGCATCCCCGCCCGTGAATCCAAGCTTGACGGCCCGCCACAGGAAGACCAGATAGTCTTTTAGCATGTGCCGCTCCCCTCACGCATCGAAGTAATAGAAGAAGGCCGGTATCGTGCCCGCTTCTTCCTTCAAGATATAGGTCCGCTTGTTTGCGATGATATACCGGATCTCGCTCTCCGGATCGTTCAGGTTTCCGAAAACGCGCGCCCCCGTGGGGCACACTTCCATGCAGGCCGGGTTCTTACCCTCCCGCGTGCGATGCAGGCAGAAATGGCACTTCTCCACCACGCCCGCCGGACGGATGCGATTGCTCAAATAGCCCATGTTCGGGTTGATCTCTTCCTTCGGTATTTCCGGCTTGCTGAAGTTGAAGCGACGCGCTTCGTAGGGGCACGCGGCCATGCAATAGCGGCAGCCGATGCACCAGTTGTAGTCGATAACCGTGATACCGTCCGGTTCCTTCCACGTCGCCTCCACGGGGCACACCTTCGTGCAGGGAGGATTCTCGCACTGCATGCACTGGACGGGCAGGTAATATTTCTCTTTCTGCGGCACCACGTCGGAATCGTAGTGATGATTCGACTTTTCCACATCAAAGGTGCCGCCCGGCATCTCAAGCACCTTAATGTACTGAATTTCCGGATCGCGGGACTGGTTGTTCTCCTGCACGCACGCTGTTACGCAGCGTCGTGAACCGTTGCACCGGCTCAGATTCAGCGCGTAGGCGAAGCGCACGCCGGGTTTGGGCTGCAAGTCCCGGATGGTCACCTTCGCGCCATAGTCCCGACCGATCTCGCCTTCCAAGCGCGCCATGATCGCCGCCAGATCCGCTTCCGAAAGACGCTTATAGTGCTGCTGAAAAAAGCCATCAAGGGATCCCGCAGCCAAATGGCGTAACGGGGCTACCGTCGCCGCCGCCGCGGTCGCGATCGCCGCACCCGCGCCCATCTTTAGAAAGTTGCGACGCTTTAAACCCGCGTCCGATTGTTCATGCGTCATTGTGCGCCTCCGTCGGGTCCATGCGCTTCGCTTCCGGCGTGCCCCCCGTCCTCGCTTCGACCCGCCTCGAAGCGACTCCTGATCGTGGGTGGATCGGGTACCATCGAAGCAAAAGCGGGGTGGTGAGGGTCATGACACTGAATACACAACAACTTCTTGCGCGCGGGATTGTCCCGCTCCCAGCCGCCGTTCTGTCGTCCATGAATACCCACCTCCCACTCGCGGTAGGTCGGCCCGTGGCACTTGGAACACAGAAGCGCGGGCTCCGTCGAGGGAATCGGGCTGCCATCGTGCGCCATGTAGGAATTCCGGTCCGTGGGATGGTGGCAATTCACGCAGAAGGTATTGAGTCCGTGATTGAAACGCGCATTGATTTCCGCGTGCTCGGGAATCTCGGCGTTCTGACGCTGCGCGCTCGTGAAATCATTGTGACATTCCGTGCACTTGTATTCGAAGGAGCCCCGGCGGTGTAACAGCGGCATGACCTCGCCCCGAACCGGCGTGATGTCGAAAACCTCCCCTTGAAGCTCCCGCACATAGAGCGACTCATGCGGCGGAATCACGGCGGGAGTACAGCCCCCAAGACACAAAAGCGCCAGCAGAACCGAGAGGTTCAACGTTCTCTGATTCCCTGCTAGTCCCATCCCGACCATTCCCGAGCACCCTGCCTTGCTTTTAAAGTCCCGTCCGGGCCATGGGATCGCATTGTGCAGTCCGCACGATCACACCAATCCTCACGCTCTCACCGCTATCCAGGCGGGACACGGCCCAAACATGTACTTAAAGTACTACATATTGCCCAGCCGGTATGTAAGCCCGCTTACAAATAGCACTATTTCGGCTGGGCGCCGTCGTCCTGCAACGAATTGAGCTCATTCAGTCGCATCGACACGTGCGGAATCCCCTCTTCTTCATACTCGTCGCCCTCCACCTGGAAACCGAGTCGCTCATAGAACTCGCGCACCCGAATCTGCGCATGGACCACCACGTCGCCATAGCCGAGTCGACGGGCCTCCGCCAGCGCGTGCTGCATGATCGCTATCCCCACGCCCCGCCCCCACGCGGAGGGCAACACCGCCACCCGACCGATTCGGGCCACGGCGCACTCGTCATAGAGCCGCGCCGTCCCGACCGCCGTGCCATCGAGCCACGCCAGGAAATGAACCGCCTCCCGGTCGGTCTCGTCAAACTCATTGGCTGGCGATACGCCCTGCTCCTGCACGAAAACACGACGGCGAATTTCGCGGACATGCGCAAAACGGGAATCGTCCCATCCGATGCGTTCAATCAACAGCACGATTGCTCTCGATACCCTATTGCAAAGATAGTATCCCTGAGCGGGCCAGACGCGGACTGATTAATCCAGCAGGTCCTGTGCCGCCTCGTAAAACGCCTCGGTAACGGGGAACTTCGCCCCATATTGGATAAACTCCGTATGGCCATCCAGATAGACGACGTTCGCCCCCCTGTATTGATGGTTTGCATGCCACTCCACCAGCACGGGCACCGAAGCGGGATCGGGTAGTATGGAGCGCAAGGGTGTGACTCCCGCTGCAACGTCCGGGCCACTGAACTGCGCCGTGAGCGCCTCAAGATCGTTGTCATGTCTCGATGCCGCTTCAACCAGCGTTTCCATCTCTTCCTGACTGCGTACCGCGAAGCCAAGATAAAGGTAATCAGAATCCAGATTGACACTGCCGTCTTCGTGTTCCCCCGAATAATCCGTTTCCTCGGACGGACACTGAAGGATCGCCATGTCGCTTCCAGCCAGCACTTCCGCGTCAAAAATCAGGTAACCCGGTTCATTCACCCACCCGGGATAACGACCGCCGTGCTCATTCGCATACATCTGAAGCAGCACGCTCACCTGCTTAAGGTTGTTCTGGCATGCGGCCTGCCGCGCCGCCTCCCGTGCGCGCGCCAGCGCAGGCAAGAGAATCGCGGCCAGGATACCGACCAGCATAAAAAGCCCGAAGCCCACCGCACCCGCAATAATACACCCCGCGGACGCGCTCGAAGACCCCTTCCACTTCTGGGGTTCCCTGGGGGACGGCGCCTGTCCATGCGCCATCGGGTTAAGATAGACCCCGCCAGCGGGCAACGGAGGGGGGACGCTCCCCGGTACCTGCGCCTCCGCCGAGCCAGAGGCCGCCAGGATGCCCCGCACCAGATCGGCGCTGACTACTTCCACACCGCTCGCCAGCACCTGCGCCAGGATGCGGTTGTAGACCTGCTTCGCCACCGCCTCCGGATCAATACCTCGGTTCAAACAGGCCTGTCGCACATTGTCGATATATTGATTCGCCAAATCCGACGCATCCGGATTCCATTGCATGGTGAACACTCCCTCGTGCCCAGGGTGATGATACCGGGCACCTCCCGACCGCACATACGCAGACGATTTCGGACGACTCCGAAAGCGACTGAAAAGCATAGGGGCAAATTAACACACGAAGCGCCCCCATTCAACCCCGTTGCCGGGTTACAGGGCGAGCCTGCGCACCAAGATGGAACTCCCGACGCCATTCGGGTATTAAAGGGCCACACGGGATTTTAGAGGAGACGTTCAATGGGAACCTTTCACGTCGTACACCAGCGTTTCATCAGGACCGCACTGGCCGCCATCCTGCTCGCCAGCGCAACTTCGGCACTCGCCGACGACACCGCATCCAAGGAATGGGGCACCGCCTCAGGCGCCCGAAGCGCCCAACCCGACTCCAAAGGACGCAGCGGACACTGGTGGTGGCCCAGAAAAGCCAGGGACACTGAAAAATCGGCACCCACGGCGGGGAACAAAGGGCGGATCTATGGCAAGCTCTCCTCAGTGGCCGCCCAGCCCGAAATGCCCGTCGAAGTGGCGCCCCCGATGGTACAACCACAGCCACCGATTGTTTGCGGTCACGTAATCCTCAACAACCTTCTCTTCCACTCAGACAACGTAGAACTAAGGCCGGAAGGCATCGCCGAAATCCAGAAAGTGATTGCGGAGATGACAAAATTTCCCGGCGACACCGTAACCTGCGTCGGCCACACCGACGACACAGGCCCGGAAGCCTACAACCACCAGCTCGGCCTCCGTCGCGCCCAGGCCGTCGTGGACTACATGAAGGCCAACGGCATCGCGGCCGAACGCGTGAAAGCCGAAAGCAAAGGAGAAACCAACCCCGCCGTGCCCAACGACTCCCCCGCCAACCGCGCCCTCAACCGCCGGGTCGTCTTCCAATACAAACTGGGAAATTGAACGCCAAGCCAAACCCCTCAGGGTCCTATCCGTCCTATAGGTCAGCGCACAGGCCCTTCAACTCCCACCCCGTTGTCAACTATCAACTATCAACTGTCAACTGTCAACTGTCAACTGTCAACTGTCAACTGTCAACTGCCTCCGCAATCGTCACCGCCAGCGTATGCCCCACATCCGCCCCAGGACGTGCCGCGGCCCAATACCAGCTCGACGAATCTGGCCAGGACGGACGCCCCGCCGTCCAGTCTTCCAAGCGACTCGACGCCGTCACAGATTTCGCGTCAACGCTGAAGAAGCACTGCTTCACCACGTACGACCGCCCATCGGGATGCACGGCGCTGAAGCGGCTCCACAGGTGACCCTGCCCATCGCGCTCGGCGGGTAGCGCGGCACATTGGAAACCCGCGACAACGTAGCAATTCTCCGAAGTGTGGAGCGTAAGGGTCGGCTCCACACACTGGCGAAGCAGCACCAACCGACCACTCGGATCCAGGGCGCCCTGTACCATCGCGCCGAGGAAAACAGCGCGATAGGATTCCAGCGCGGGATCCGGCGGAGTGATAATGAAACGCTCTCCCGCCACGATCTCCGGCCATGCGATGGAGGCCCCGCCAGCATGGGGGCGCTCCGCAACGGCAAAAGGCACGGCGAACGCCAGCAAGGCGGCCAGGTAAAGCACCGCCCGGCCCACGGCATCCACCGGATAACGGGGTACAGGTGCACGCGCCTGCGACCGCAGCTCCGGAGCCTGCCATCGCGCGATGGCCACCCCCGCACCGACCAGCGCCAAGGCGCAGCCCGCGAAAATGCCCAGGCCCGACCACGTGTGCAGCGCATCGCTAACATCGCCCCGGCGTGTGAGCAGAAAGAGCACGCAAACCCGAAGCGTGTTGCCCACCAGCGCCAGCAGCACGGCGCTAATGCACAGGACCAACGTGCCTGCCAGACGGAGCCGATACAGCACCGCGACAATCCCCGCCAGCAGCACCGCCACACGGAGCATCTGAATCCCGCTGCAGGGCGCGTCCACAAAGACCGTGTGCGTCCCATCGCTCAACCCCGTACCGAGGGGCGTAACCTGACCCATGAGCAGCACCGAGGCCAGCCAACCCACCGCGATGCGCAGGGGATAGCCGAAGTAAAGGTTCACCGCAACACCCAGCGGAAGCGACGCCAGCATCCACGGCACCATCCCCCAGGCGCGCTGCCGTTCATCGCGGGGCAAGGCGCCGAGGAGAACCGACGCCACAAGCATCACCGCAATAAGCGACGTCACCAGCCTCGGTGTGCCACCGTAAAGCAGCCCATACGCGGTGAGCAGCCCAGCGCAAACAAAGAGCCACGGCCAGGCAATCGGAACGGCCTCGCGCCGGGTCGCCCAAGCGCGATAGCACGCGAACCCAATCGCCGCACCCATGGTCGCCAGCCCGCTGGCATTGAAACCCGGTTCGAACCACTGACCGCCCATGCGCGACCACGCCCCCCAGCACCCAAGCACGGCAACCACGACAAGCCGCATGTTCTTGCCAAACAGGCCGCTCCCATCAGCGTGGGTTGCGCCTTCGACTCGCATCGTCTCGCTCAGCGTGCCCGACATGGCTCAGGGCGCCACACCCGCGCAGGTCTTCCTTCGCCGAAGCAGCGTAATTCCCAGCGCCAGCGCGGCAACACCCAGCAGCAACCACTCTTCCGGCTCCGGCACCGCCGGCACAGCGTCAAGCGACTCACCGTCGTCGAGACCGTGCCGCGCATACTGCGCCTGATTCTCCAGCACCACCGCCGCACTCACCGGCGTCACCAGGCGACTGCGCTTCGCAATCGACACGGCCTCCTCGGTCTCCAGCGGCGAATCCGATCGCAGCAGCCCCATGATCCGGTCCAGCGCCGCCATTCGCACCACGTGCGACCCCGTACCGTGCGGCGCACCATCCGTCGGGCTCGCGCCATCGCCGCTCAGCGTATAGCTGCGGGCGAGATCGGTAGCCATGCCCGTTCGCGCGACCTGCTCCAGGGTCTTCTGCACGGAATCGAAAGTCGCTATCGGCTCTACCTCCGAAAAGTTCACCAGCGCGCGCGCGACCGCATTCGGCCCCGGCGCAACCCCAACCATCCGAACCGGCAACACCCCGCCATTGCGCCGCCCCCGCTTAATCGCGGTCGCAAGCGCACCATCCTCCTCGTCGTCATAGGGCTGGGGACCGTGGAGCACGAGCAACTCCCCATTCGCCGTGGCCAGGGCCCGCTGGCTCGCTTCAACCATTGCAGGGACCACCCGCTGGCCATAACCAAAGTCTCGCGATGCCAGCCACGCGATCAGACCATCACGACCACCGGACTCGTCCCAGTGCTCCGGAGTGAACCCGGCAAAGGCGGCATGCAGCGCAGCGTCCTCAGGGAATGCCCCCACCAGTCCCGCCCAGTCGATTTCCGCTCGACCAACGCCCGCCGACCCGTCGACCACCAGCCAGATATTTCGGGAGGCTTTGGACACTGCCGGGGCGATTTCCATCGTCGCCATGTAGGGCCCCAATTGGCCCTGAAAGGCCCCCGTGGGAATGGCGCCCTCGACCAGCAACCAGGGTGCACCATCCTTCCCTGAAAGGGATTTGTGCAACGCTCGCCCGACGACGCTGTGGTTCCCGCCATTTCCGGGAATCGCCGTCAAGCCGGGAATCGGTGACGAAAGGGCGCGCTGGCTCTCTGCGCTGATCTGGTGGGAAAATCGCGGCGCAATCGTGAAATTCTCATCCGCGATACGCGGCAGCATCAGAAAGGATTTCCCCCCGAGCGATTGCAGCGGCGCCGTCACACCGATCTTCACCTTCATCTTCCCGAAGGCAGGCACGGGAAAGCACTGCAGAAACACCTCGCCCTTCGCGGGATTCGTCAGCAGCGCTGGATCCTGGCGCCGGGCAATCGCCACATCTTGATACGCGGCCTTGACCTGGCCGACACCACCAAAGGCCGCCTCGCACTCCACCCCATTGATCCAGAGGGTCAGGCGACTCGCCACGCTCCCCGGCGGCATGGTGATGACACATCGGGCCTCATTCACTTCGGGGTTGTCATTGGAAAACTCGAGCACCCATTCGGTGTAGGAAAGGCCCGATTCCACCAGACCATCCCGGACCATATCCACATCCAGATTGCTGCTCGCCAGCGACAGACCGGGAATCATGGAACCGACTTTATCTCCCCCTTGTTCGCGAAGCGAATTCCAGCGCTGGGAGAATGCATTCGTCGTGTACCATCGCGAGCCGACAGCCTCGGGATCAGGTAACCTTCCCGTAGCACGGAAGTGGACCTTCTCCAAATCCTCAACACTCATCCACCTATCGTCCCAGCGCCGACCGTCCGTAAGGAGGCTACGCCACATCCACGAAAGGCTCTCGTCCCGACCCCAGGCTGTCGAAGGATCGGGAGTCCCGATTAAACGCAGGGTCCACAAGGCCCTCGACTGCGACTCGACGTCACCATGCACCACCTGCATCGCGTGGTGATGGCGGGCAGCCTGAAGACCCCAGTGCCCCGCGAGCGGTGCGACCGCAGCCACGATGCCTATCGCGTACCACAGCCGCGCACGACTCCCATCGTTCTTGTCAAAGAGCCCATACTGACCAAACTTGACGAGAAGGTGAATACTGCACATAAATGCACTGGCGGGTGCGAGCGCAATCAAGCCAATGCCCAGATACAAAATACCAATCAGCGCGAAAGGCGTGATGGGCAACAGGAAAATCGTATAACTGAATGATATGGCGCACAAGTAGCCCAAAATAAACGCGATGCGCTTTCTCATCCGGGCCATCGCCATGTCCGCGGTGGGATCACCGCGCACTATCAAGTACCCGACCAGCATCGGCACCAGCGCGATCATCAGCACATGCATCAGCGTCGGCATCACCCCCACACCGCCGCCGCCGCTCTCGGATAGTAGAAAAAGCTCCATGCATAGCGCCAGTGTGGGCAGAATAATTCCGCCGAATATCAACCGCACCTTCAACAACGGCTTCGCGCGCGCAACGACGATGGGGGCGATGTCGTCGGACTCAGCTTGAAGCGGACTCGGTGTCGGGCCGTATCCATTGCCATTCCCCGGCGAATCGGTTTCCATACCCAATACGTCCCGGGGCTTGCCCGCCGCCGCCAGCGCACGCTCCAGATTCTGCGGTGTCACCACCCCGCCCGCGCTTTCCTCCGCATCGCTGCGGATGTGCTGGCGAAGCTCCTCCACGAAGTCTTCGTCGGCGTCTCCGTTACTCCGTGCCAGGGTGATGACCTCTTCCAGATAGTCATCCAGCCGTTGTTCCGCTTCGGGCGTCCAGCGTTTCATCGTCCATTCCCCTCATTGATTAATCCGTCCACGCCAATTTCGATATCCCGCCAGCAGGCATTCATCAACTGCCGCGTCTGCTCACCGGCGGACGTCAATCGATAATACTTTCGCGCCGGACCATTCGGCGATTCCTCGCTGCGCGTCTCCAGCAGCCCCGCCTTGCGCAGGCGTGATAGCAGCGGGTAGATGGTCCCCTCCGTCACCACCACACCCCGGATCGCCGTCACCTTCTTCACCAGGTCATAGCCATACAACTCGCCCTGCGCGAGCAGATTCACGATGCAAAGCTCCAGCAGCCCCTTCCGCAACTGGGTCGTCCAATTGCCCAGGTCCATTTCACCGCTATCGATTTCCACGCGCGCCATGCCACAACGGCTCCGGTTAGGTGCTTAACAAGGTACCTTGCATTACACTATAGCAAAATCCACACGTTGTCAAGGGGTTTTAATTGCGATTTGTCGTCAATCTGGGTATTCTGATCACAGCACAGGAGCATGAGCCATGAACATCACCCTCGGTCCCCAATGGGAAGACTTCATCACGGAGAACGTGAAGACGGGCCGCTATCAGTCTGCGAGCGACGTGGTTCTGGAGGGCCTTCGATTGCTGCGCGAAGAGAGCTCCCACCAGCCAACTACCGTGGAAGAGCTACAGCGGGAAGTGGACAAAGGCCTGGACGCACTCGATCAGGGCAACTACCGTGATCTGGCCGTCACCGGGATGAAAGACCACCTGGAAGAGGTAAAGTTGCGGGGGCGTGCGCGCCTGGCCCGACGGGACTCGATGACCAAGTGAAACGCATCCGTCTGACGGAACCTGCTGATCAGGATATTGATGGGCTATGGGACTATATCGCGCAGGACAATGTAGACGCCGCCGACCGGTTCATAGATTTGCTTTACGATAAGTTCGCGCTACTTGCCTCAAACCCGCGTGTCGGGCGCCCCTGCGACGAACTGCGCCCAGGGCTCTTCCGATTACCCGTTGGTAACTACGTCATCTTTTATCGCATAGCGCCCCGTCACGTGGAGATTGCCCGTATAATCCATGGCGCGCGTAATATAAAGGCCCTTTTTGACAAGGGCGAAAGTTCATAGAAAATTACCGCACCTCTTTCCCATGCCTGATTCACTATTCCGCCACCCCCGGTTTACTCCAGATGAAACTTCCACCGCCCTTGTGGTATTCAAAAGGATACGTGTGCAATCAAGGGAGCAATACATGGGACCAAGTCGGGCAATCCACCACTTCCTCGCCCTCATCGCGCTGGCCACTGCCGTCGCAGCGGGCCCGGCCTGCGCGGAGGACGAAAAGTGGGCAGACTGGGGCAACTCGCCCGAACTCCAAAGCCCTCAACCCGACTCCAAAGGGCGCAGCGGACACTGGTGGTGGCCGAAGTCAACCACTCGACTTAATACTGACACGGACAATCGTGGGAATCGAGGCCGTATCTTTGGCCCACTGAATGAAAAAAGTTGGGTCTGCAGCCTCCCACCCGGCCCTCAGGAGCCTTCCATCCCACCAGACGACAATCCGATTATCTGCAACTTTCCATACCGCTTCAACAATATCCTCTTCCCTTTCGACAGCATAGTGCTAAGCAAAGAAGGCAAACTTGAAGCGGACAAGCTGATTGGGGAAATGAGTAAGTTTCCCAACGATACCGCCGTTTGCGTCGGTCATACCGACGATGTCGGTACAGAATCCTACAATCTCCAACTCGGCCTCCGCCGAGCCCAGGCCGTCGTGGACTACATCGCGACCAACGGCATCGCACCCACACGCCTCCGCGCTGAAAGCAGAGGAGAAACCGAGCCCGCCGTTCGCAACGATACGCCGGTCAACCGCGCGCTGAACCGCCGGGTGGTCTTTGAGGTCACACTCAGAAACTGAGACAGCCTCATCTGCATTCTTTATTCACTATTCCAAATTCATCATTCCACCAGCACCGCGCCCACCCCCTGCGGCGGCAAGCTCCCCCTGATCTCCCCCGTCGCCCCATCAAACTCAACCCCAAAAGGCGAGATATCCAGCAGCGACGTCCCCTTCACCGCGCCCTCCACCTTCAACAGCGCCCCGCGCACCGTGGTTGCATTCGCGTTGTAAATCGTATACACCGACTTCCCGCCCAGGGAAAACTTGTTCGCATATACTCCCTCCACCAGCGTATCCACATGGGGCAGCGCATCCGGCGAGCGGAAGTAGTCCCCGTACGCCGTCAACACGTCGTGATACTTGGGCGCAAGCTGGCGGAAGCCCTGGCTGTACCACGAGGCCCCCTTCCCCTTGAGCCACAGGCCCATGCCGTGGAAAAAGGCCAGCTTCAGGTCGTCTTCCTCCGCCGGGATCGGACGTATGCCATGAGCGACCATCTCAAAGATGGGCAACTCAGGAAAAAGATAGCGATGCAGCGGCAACTTCGTCGGCCCCAAGGCGTGGCGCGTGTGCTTCATGCCCATGTTGAAGGCCCCGTCGATCCAGGGCGTCATAGCGTCGCAGGGGATGTGCTCAATGTAGATCGCGCACTCAGGCCGCACCTTGTCCAGCTCCTCCCGCACGCGTTTGTGCAGCGCAATCTCCTCCACAATTGGATTCGACGGCACGGCGTGCCCATGACTCGCCGACCAGCATTCCTTGTTCGTACCGCAGATGCCCAGTTGGTCCACATAAACCGCATCGGCCTGGGTAACCCGCGCCACTTCGGCAATGTCCCCCGCCAGCGCATCTTGCCAGCCTTTCGCACCGGGACAACAGAAAAACTCCATGTCGCCGCCCCACCAGGCGGGCTGCATGCCCTCGCGAATGAGTTGCCACTCCGCCAGGCCCTTCTCCGCATTGGCCGCCCGCTTGTCGAGCAAATAACCCTCAAAGTACAGCCCCACCTGCGACCCGCGACCGTGGGACACCGCAACGCCCTGCGCCAGGCCTTCCAGTCCCCCCAGGTCATTCTGCAAATAGGTCCCTACGCGCCCGATCTGCTCGTTGTAGGCCCAGCCGGAAATATCCACCATATCCACGCCGCCAAAGGCCCAGTGGGACTCTGATATCAGCCGTTCGAAGGAATAAGCCTTCTTCGCCGGATCAAACAAATAGGTCGTGCCGCCGAGGGGGTAGTCCCGGCGACAATAGAACAAATCCTTCATCCCATTGGCCCGCGTTCGGGTAAAGCGCTCGCTGGCCCAGGCCTTGTACTGCTGGAAGGGCCCGCGCCAATCGCCCTCGTGAGGCAGTAGCACCGTCGGCGGTAAAACCCTGCGCTCGCCCGCCGCCAGGCTCAGGTTGCGATAGGAAACCGCCATCGTCGTAAGGCCATCCTCGCCCTTCTTAAATTCGAACCACTTCCGCGTCAGCGTGTCGTCGAACACCATGTAGGCCAGGCCACCACCTTGCTTCCCGTCGTAGCTGTCCATGAATTGCAGCGGAAATTGCCCGCCATAAATCTCCGCCGTGTCGATGGGCGCACTGTCCTGCAGGGCGCTCCGCGCGCCGAGGATGTACTCCGTCTCTCCCCCGCGACTGAGCTGGACTGCCGTCATACGCGGCATGATCGCCCAGGGCGTCCAGACCTCCGCACCGAGATTGCTGAGCGCAGGAGTACACACCAGCGCGCCATCCTCCCGCGCCTCCAGCGCAAGCTCCAGTTGGCGACTCCCATCACCCACGTTCCAGCGAATCGTCAGTCCATGCTGCTCCGGAAGCGGGATCGCTTCAACAAACTGCAAAGGATACCCCGCCCCCGCAGGTTCCATCACCGTCACAAGTTCAAAGGGCGCGGTTAACAATTCCCGCCGCTCCG
The DNA here is from genome assembly GCA_041859365.1 of Candidatus Hydrogenedentales bacterium. GTDB lineage: Bacteria > Hydrogenedentota > Hydrogenedentia > Hydrogenedentales > JAEUWI01 > JAEUWI01. The sequence goes on along the minus strand of JBHEKR010000320.1, from coordinate 3,204 downwards.
TCCCCACTTGAAAGGACCTGACCAGTCCAGCCCGATCCAGCACGATGCGCAGCGCTGAACGCTCCAGCACGAGGTCCTCCGGCGCTGCGGCAGCGGATTGCACCACCGGCGCGGCAGTAATCGCCGCGACTTCGGCCGAAGAGATTTCTCCATTTTCATCAACAATCGAGGCCGCCAGGAGCGCCACTTGGCCGTAGGACATCTCCTCCACCAGCGTAACGTCCTTCAGCGTTCTTTCCGCATTCAGCGCCACACGATACGCCGCCAGCCCGGCATACAACCCGGCTTCACGTTGTCCCGTCGCCCGAGGCTGGGCCACCTCCACCGAGCCATCCGCATAATTCAGCACCACGCGGAAGGCATGCGCGCCGGGTGCATGCTGGCGAACCGCAAGTGGCCCCTCGGAATACCAGCCCTCATTGCTGCCCCACAGGCGCATGGCGATGAGTAACGCGAGTGTATTCCCCGCCCCCTCCGCAGCAAGCGTGATCGATCCTCCTTTATCCAGTGGCGTGACAACCGCGCGGCCCTCCATACCAAACGGAATATCGCCGATTCGCACAATTCCTGCCCGCAACAGCTCGTCGGGTAAGCCATACGCCGTGCGCAACGCATCCGCACCGCACAGCGATTCCGATGGCAATACAAGGTTCGTGAAAGTCGGTGGCTTGATATCTAGGCCATGTTGAATCTCCGGCATACTCAAACCAGTCGCAGCCTTCGCCAGAAAAGCCACCTGATTCAACCGCACCGCCACGGGCCCCGCACCGCTGCGCACCGTGATCGTGATCTCCGCCACGCGATCAAGCTTTTCCACCGCCGACAAATCCACCAACTCCACATGCAGCCCCGGCGTAAGCGCGCCGCAGGCCAGCCGCCCGCCGCTCGCGAGTGGATTCTCCGTGTTCGTCGCGCCCGGCGTGATCGGCCCCGTCGATCCATCAAAAAGCTCGATAAACGCTCCTCCGCCCTCTGCAGGAACGCCATCCACAAAATACGAAAGCGCCAGCGTGCCGAAAGGCTCCGTCCAGATCGGCTCGAAAGTCACCGTCCACGCCATCGCGCTGTTTGGGGTCACCACGGCAAGCCCAATGCCCGCGCCGTCCTCCGTCTTCACCGCCGCCGCCCCGGGATCGGGATTCGCAACCCGCCACCCCTCCGCCACCCACGCGGCCGGATCCACCCGCGCAAAATCCGTGCTGTGGGTGAGCAATTGGTCCTGCGCCGATGCACCCAGCAATGCCAGTCCAAGAATAACAAACGCCGCGAATCGCATAGAGTTTCCAATACGCTGACACTTCAGCCAAATGCAGCTAAAAAAACGAACCACGAATGGACACAAATCCACACGAGTAGAAAGCCGGGACTCAGTTTTTGCAACGGGGTATACGCTAACGCCCCCAGACCCGCTCCCGGGAAACAGAGAGAAAATATAATCTCAAAAGTGTAGAAACGAACCTATTGGCCTTCTCTTTGAGTCCTTTGAGGTTGAATCTCTCTTCACACTACCCCAGTCTACGCAATCGCCGTCATTGATTTAAATGGGGACCGCGCAAACCCCAAATTTTCCGTGTTATTCCGTGCCTTTCCGTGGTCAATAAGAGAACACGCGATGGAAAACCAATTATTCGGGCCCTTTCTTCTCCGTGCCTCCGAGATCCGTGGTTCAGAAAGCGGAATCCTTGAAACCCATCGTGAAACAGCGGATAATTGCCGCAGACGCTCGATCCCGACATCGGATCGCCGTCCTTTCCCGCAGTACCCGAAAGGATTTCTCCATGCCCCGTCTCGCCCACCTACTCGTCCTCCTTCTTCTCCCCCTCGGCGCCACCAGTGCCCAGCCAATCGACCTCATGTCGGACACCTGGGTCGCCACCGACGCCCTCGGCCGTACACAGCCCACTGTCGATGAGACCGGCCCCGTAAAGCCTGAAAAGTGGGTCGGTATCTTCTACTGGACCTGGCATCACACCATCACCACTGGCCCGAATGACAACACGAAGCTCATCGCGGCCGCCGGCGACGGACTTGTGGAGTGGCCAGTCAACGGCGCACCGCACCACTGGGGCGAGCCCGAGCTGGGCTATTACCGCATGACTGACCCCTTCGTTATCCGCAAGCACGCCAGCATGCTGGTCGATGCCGGCGTGGATGTCGTCCTCTTCGACACCACCAATCCGCCGATGACGTGGAAACCGGAATACGAAGCGCTCTGCCGCGAGTACACCGCCCTGCGCGCCGCGAGCAACAAGACGCCTTCCATCGGCTTCATCTGCCCCTTCTGGGACCCCACCGAAGTCATCAACCGCGTGTGGGAAGATTTGTACAAGCCCGGACTCTGGAAAGATCTCTGGTTCATGTGGGACGGCAAACCTTTCATTCTCGCGAACAAGGACTTCGTCAAAGACCCGGCCATGCTGGACTTCTTCACCTTCCGCCGACCCATGCCCGACTACTGGGTGGGACCCGACGGCCCCGATCAGTGGAGCTGGCTGGAAGTCTTCCCGCAGCACGTCTTCAAGAACAGCAAAGGTGAAAATGAGCAAATGAGCGTCGGCGTCGCTCAGAACGCCCTGCCCAACACCCCCGGACCCGCCGCGATGTCCCTCAAAGCCGGCGCCATGGGCCGAAGCTGGCACAATGGTGCAAAGGACACGCGCGAAGGCGCGGTCAACCTCGGCCTGAACTTCGAAGAACAATGGAAACGCGCTCTGGAGGTAGACCCGAAGTTCATTTTCGTCACCGGCTGGAACGAATGGACCGCGGGCCGTTATGAAGAGTGGAGCAAATACAAAGACGAGGAGTGCTATTACCCCGGCGGACTCTTCGTGGACCAGTACAATCACGAATACAGCCGCGACTGCGAGCCCATGGTTGGCGGCCACACCGACAACTACTACTACCAGCTCGCCAGCAACATTCGCCGGTTTAAGGGCGTCCGCCCCATGCCTGCCGCCTCGGGCCAACACGCCATCACCATCGACGGTGCCTTCGACGACTGGAACGACGTCGAGCCCGAATTCCGCGATACCGTCGGCGATGTGTTCCACCGCGATCATCTGTGCTACGGCGACATCCGCTACACCAACACCACGGGTCGCAACGATATCATCCGCGCCAAGGCCGCCTTCGACGAATCGAGTCTCTATTTCTACGCCGTGACCGCCCAGGCCATCACGCCCCACACCGACGCGAACTGGATGC
>JBHEKR010000222.1:0-14451 GCA_041859365.1 Candidatus Hydrogenedentales bacterium | reverse complement strand
ATATGTCGGTGGCCCTTTGGGCCGGTATACAGGGTGAACTGAACGCACGCCTTTCGATAAACGCGAAAGAAGTACGCTCAAACAGGATGAACCGAAAAAATGTCCACCGGAACTCATGGCGCGTGGCTACGCTTCCCAATCTTCCAACCGAAGTCCCGTAACCCGCGCGAACTCGCCGATGTTGTGCGTCACCAGCACCGCATCGTGCGCGCGGGCCGTCGCGGCTATGAGGATATCGTGTGGCCCGATGGGCCTGCCCTGCGCCGCAAGGTCGGCGCGGATTTGGGCCGCTTCTTCCGCGCATCGATCATCGAAGGCGAGGCTTTGAAACGGCCGAAAAAAGTCGCGCAATGTCGTTAGATTCCGCTGCACCATTCGGCTGTGGCGTGCGCCGTAAAGTAACTCCGACTTCACAACGCTACACAGGACGAGTTCGCCGGGCTCGGCGTGCCGGATCCGCGCCACAATTCCCGGATGGGCGTTCTTGAGGTACTGTACGCAGACGTTTGAGTCAAGGAGATACATCAATCGAAACTCTCTCGAATTTCAAATTCGCCTTGTTCAGGAAGCTCAAATTCGCCTTCCCAGGCCCCCGCCAAATCGAAAAACCCCTCCGGCCATTGATTGCCGACGTCCTTCTCGATCAGGCTCGCGATGTACTTCGAGACCGAAATGTGCTGATGTTGCGCCTTTTCCTGAAGGCGTTTCGCCAAGGTTTCGTTCAGGTAGCAGTGTACTTGCGGCATGGATAAAATCTCCAAATATATTTGCTATATGTGGAATTGTACCATAAATCCGGACGGTGTCAACTCGGCCCCAAAAAGGAAACGCACCCCGGGTGGTACCCGGAGTGCGTGATCACGCATTTTACAATTCCTCGGCTTACCGAATCTCCAGCATCCGGTCGATGGGCTTCCTTGCCGCCTGGATGATGGCGTCGTCGAGCTCGACCTTGTACTGGATCTTCTGCAGCGCTTCCAGGGTGTCTTCGAGGCTGATCTGATTCATGTGCTTGCAGCGGAGGTTGCAGCTCCGAATCATCTCGCGGTGGGGGAACTGGCCAGCCATGTTGTCGCCCATGCTGCACTCGGTGAGGAGGGCGTATTGCGGTGCGTCAACTTTTTCGACGTAGTCGACCATGACCTTGGTGCTGCCGGCGATATCGGCCTTGGCGATGACTTCGGGGCTGCATTCGGGGTGGGCGAGGATGACCGCCTGGGGGAACTGGCGGCGGATGTTTTCCACGTCCTGGGGGGTGAAAAGTTCGTGGACTTCGCAGCGCACGTCCCAGCCGAGTACGGCGGGCGTGTTCGCGTCAATCTGGGAAACCAACTCGTCGTTGAGGGCGGGGGCATAGGCCATGCCGACTTCGGCCGCGGAGTTGCGGGCGAGGTATTCGTCGGGCAGGAAAATGACGCGCCTGTGGCCGAGGGCCAGCAGGTGCTTTAGCACTTGACCGGCGTTGCCTGAGGTGCAGCAGTAGTCGGACTCGGCCTTCACGTCGGCGTAGGTGTTGACATAGCTGACGACGGGGGCGCCGGGGTATTTGAGCTTGAGCGCGCGTACGTCGCTCGCTTTGATGCCGGAAGCCAGGGAGCAGCCGGCCTTGTTGGAGGGCACAAGGACCGTCTTGCCGGGGTTCAGCACTTTGGCGGTCTCGCCCATGAACCACACGCCGCAGAACATGATAATTTCGGCGTCGGTCTTGGCGGAAATGGCGGAGAGCTGGAGCGAGTCTCCCACGAAATCCGGCACGGAGTGGTAAAGCGCGGGTTCCATGTAGTTGTGCCCGAGGATGACCGCGTTCATCTCTTTCTTCAGGAGATTGATCTGGTGGGCGATTTCGGCCTTGATATCGATCTCGAATTCGGGCATGACCATGTGCAGCTTTGCATGAAGCTGCCGGCGGAGCTCGTCGAGCGATGTGCTGTATTCAAGGGCGTTCGCGTTGGTCATGGTGGCGTCAATTCCTCGCCTCGGGCGTTCAACCTGGGTCGGCCCCTTCGGGCCTGGGCTCCACTTCAATTTTACCACTTCGGCTGTTACACTTCCCCCCTCGGAGGGAGAGGGAGCGGGCCAAGAGGCATCGGGGTGATAATTTAACTGCGAATGGTATCACAGGGTCTGATTACACTACAAACGGGGGACGATTTTATTCCTGTTCGGAGGCATTTCAGGACGAGTTCCTGCCACTATTTCAGGTACGGGGCCTATGCCGGGCTCAGGTTTCTTCCGTGGTTACCGGGGCGGTGTCGCCCTCGATCGCGGAGTGGACCGCGTGCCACGCCAGGGTGGCGCACTTGATGCGCACGGGGAACTCGCGCACGCCCGCGAACACTTGGAGTTTTCCGAGGGAATCTTCATCGAGAGGGGCATCAGGGCGGCTGGTAATCATCGTGTGGAAACGGTGGAACAGTTCTTCCGCCTGCGCACGGGTCTTTCCCTTAAGGACGGTGGTCATGACGGAGGCGGATGACTTGGAAATGGCACATCCAGAGCCCTCAAAGGTGATCTCCTGAATTACTTCGCCATCCAGCTTGATGTGGACGGTGAAATGGTCGCCGCACAGGGGGTTGAAGCCTTCCACACTCTTGTCGGCGTCGGGAAGCTTCTTAAAATTGCGGGGGTTCCTGTTGTGATCCAGGATCACCTGTTCATACAGGGCGCGGGACTCGGACATCAGCCAAAAACTTTCTTCACTTCGTTGAGTGCGTTCACGAGGGCGTCGATTTCATCCCGCGTATTGTAGACCGCCAGGGAGGCGCGCGCGGTGGCGGCCACGCCAAAGCGGTGCATCACGGGCTGGGCGCAGTGATGTCCGGCGCGGATGGCGACCGCGTTGTCGTCCAGGATCTGGCCGATGTCGTGGGGGTGGGCGCAGTCCATGGTGAAGGAGAGCACACCCGCCTTTCGCGCCGCGGTGCCCACGAGGTGGACTCCGTCCACCTGCGTCAGGGCTCCGGTGCCGTAATCGAGGAGCGCGGCTTCATATTCGGCAATCTTATCGATGCCGATGCTGTTGATATAGTCCACCGCCGCGCCCATGGCGATTACGCCTTCGATGTGGGGCGTGCCCGCTTCGAACTTGTAGGGCAGGTGGTTGTAGGTCGTTTTCTCGAAAGTAACGGAAAGGATCATGTCGCCGCCGCCCTGCCAGGGGGGCATGGATTCCAGATGCTTTGCCTTGGCATACAGCACGCCCATGCCCGTGGGGCCGTACATCTTGTGAGCGGAGCAGGCGAAGAAGTCCACATCGAGTTTGGAAACATCGACGGCCATGTGGGGCGTGCTCTGCGCACCGTCCAGCAGCACGGGGACACCGATGGCGTGGGCCTTGGCAATGATCTCTTCGATGGGATTAATGGTGCCGAGGGCATTGGAAACATGAACCACGGAAACGATCTTCGTGCGCTCGTTCAGCAGCGCATCGAACTCTTCCATGATCAGTTCGCCCGCGTCATTGATGGGGACGACCTTGAGCACGGCGCCGGTCTCCTGGCAGAGCATCTGCCAGGGTACGATGTTGGAATGGTGCTCCATGTGGGTGATGAGGATCTCATCGCCCTTGCCGATGTGCTTGCGGCCGTAGGTCTGAGCCACGATGTTGATGGCTTCGGTCGTGCCACGGGTGAAGACGATCTCGCAGGAGACATGGTTGCCGATGAACTTCGCGATCTTCTTGCGCGCCTGCTCGTAGGCGTCCGTGGCCACTTGACTTAAGTGGTGCACGCCCCGGTGAACGTTGGCGTTCTTCGTGTAGTAGTAGTCCGAAATCGACTCCACCACCTGACGCGGCGTCTGGGAAGTCGCCGCGTTGTCGAGGTACACGAGGGGCTTGCCCCGCTGCTCCAGCCCGAGGATGGGGAAGTCGGCGCGGATCCGCTCCACGTCGATGGCGCGGGCCAACGCGTCGAGGCGGTCAGAGGTGATGCTTGCAGCGGGGGAGGCCATGGAACTACCTATTGTTGGGGGCTGTACTTCTTGAAGATGTAGTGTTGCAGACGATCGCGAAACGCATCGGGTCCGATCTCAGCCACAATTTCGTCTGCAAACCCGTAGGTCAGCATGCCCCGCGCCGTGGCTTCGTCAATGCCGCGGCTGCGGAAGTAGAATATGATCGGATCCGGGTGCGCGCCCACGGTTGCGCCGTGGGTACACTTCACGTCGTCGGCATAAATTTCGAGTTGTGGCTTCGTGTCGATGGTGGCGCTGTCCGAGAGGAGCAGATTGTTGCTCAACTGGTCGGAGTCGGTCTTCTGCGCTACCTGGTCCACATTGACCTTACCCGTGAAAACCGACTTGCTGTTGCCGTCGAGGATGCCTTTGTAGGCGATGCGGCTGTTGCAGTTCGGCACCGTGTGGTGGATGTGGAGCGCATTGTCGATGAGACGCTCACCGTCGTTCATGTACAACCCGTGCAATGCGCACTCCGCGCCGGGTCCCGCGAGGCGGATGCACTGCTGGTTGCGGGTGATCTTGCCCTCCTGGCTTACCACGAGGGAGAAGAGGCGGCTGTCGCGGTCCTGGTGAAATTCGGTGGTGGACAGGTGATTGCCCGCCGCACCTTCCTGGACGGCCTTGTAATACTTCAGGCTGGCGTTCGGCCCCAGGGCGATTTCCTCGACGATATTGTTGAGGTAGGTCGCGGTCCCGAGGCTGGCATATGTCGCGATGACCGTGGCCTCGCTGCTTTCGCCCAGAACGATGACGTTGCGCAGTTGAATGGAGCGCTGATCCGCCGCCGTGCTGATGAATACCAGGTGGACGGGCGCGTCCAGCACCGTTTTCCTCGGGAGATAAACCAGGGCGCCGTCTTTCAGGCTCGCAGTATTGAGCGCGGTGTAGGCGCTGCGATTCTGGGCGTGCTGGTTTACGTGGGCCCGGGCGACGTCGGACTCCAGGTTGGCATAGAGGCCACCGAGGATCACGCCATCGGGCAGGTCCCCAATGGTGGAGAGGGCCGTTGAAAACTGGCCGTCAACAAAGACCACTTCGTGATAGCCATTACCGGCCAGGGAGAGGCCGCTGAGTTGCGACGCATCCACACTGCCCGGTTTGACCACGGGTGGAAAGTGATTGTTCGAAATGGCGGCGATATTCGTGTGACGCCATTCCTCCATCTTGCCATGGGGGAAGGCGCTTGCCTGGAAAGCGGCGCGACCGGTCTTGCGGATGAGTCCGACCCAGTCGGGCTGTCCGTTGACCGGTTCCCGAGCCAGATCGGCGAGGTACTGATCGTGAATAGTGAGGGTAGCTTCAGACATCGTGTGCTCCGTGGGATCCGCTTAGACCGCGGCCTCTTCTTCTTCGCGAAGCCAGTCGTAGCCCTTTTCTTCCAGCTCCAGGGCAAGTTCCTTGCCGCCGGATTTCACAATGCGGCCCTTGTAGAGCACGTGTACGAAGTCGGGAACGATGTGATCCAGCAGGCGCTGGTAGTGGGTGACCACGATGAAGGAGCGGGTGGGTGTGCGGAGCTTGTTTACGCCCTCGGAGACGATGCGCAGGGCGTCGATGTCCAGGCCGGAGTCGGTTTCATCGAGGATGGCGAGGCGCGGCTCCATGATGGCAAGCTGGAGGATTTCGTTGCGCTTCTTTTCGCCGCCGGAGAAGCCGAAGTTCACAAAGCGCTCGGCGAAGCTGGGGTCTACGTTGATCAGCTCCATCTTCTCCTTGAGCAGAGCGGCAAAATCCATGGCGTCCAGCTCTTCCAGGCCGCGGCTGACGCGGATCTCGTTGACGGCCGCACGGAGAAAGTAGCTGTTGGTGATGCCGGGGATTTCCACGGGATATTGGAAGGCGAGGAACATACCGAGGCGCGCGCGCTCTTCGGCGGGCATCTCAAGCAGGTCCTGGCCGAGGAAGTTCACGCTGCTTTCTTCGTAGACTTCGTAGGCTTCGTGGCCCGCGAGGATCTGGGCGAAGGTGCTCTTACCCGAGCCGTTGGGGCCCATGATGGCGTGCACTTCGCCGGGATTGACGGTGATATCGATGCCCTTGAGGATTTCTTTTCCGTCAACGGAGGCCTTCAGATTCTTTACTTCAAGCATGTTATCCAACACTCCCTTCGAGGCTCAGGCTCAGCAGGTTCGACGCTTCCACGGCGAATTCCATGGGCAGGTGATCGAAGACCTCCTTGCAGAATCCGTTGATGACCATGGAGATCGCGTCTTCCGGGCCGATGCCTCGAGACTGACAATAGAACAACTGATCTTCGCTGATTTTAGATGTGGATGCTTCGTGCTCCACGGAGGCGGACTTGTTCCGCACGCTGATGTAGGGGAAGGTGTGGGCGCCACACTCGTTGCCGATGAGCAGCGAGTCGCACTGGGTGTAGCTGCGGCTGTTGATGGCCTTCGGCATCACCTGCACCAGCCCGCGGTAGCTGTTGTCGCTCTTGCCCGCGGAGATGGTCTTGGAGATGATCGTGCTCTTCGTGTTTTTGCCGAGGTGGATCATCTTCGTGCCCGTATCGGCCTGCTGGTGGTTGTTCGTTAGCGCCACCGAGTAGAACTCGCCCACGGAGTTGTCGCCCTTGAGGATGCAACTCGGGTACTTCCACGTGATCGCGGAACCGGTCTCCACCTGGGTCCAGGAGATGCGCGCGTTGTCTTCGCAACGACCGCGCTTGGTCACAAAGTTGTAGATGCCGCCCTTGCCCTCGGAGTCGCCGGCGAACAAGTTCTGCACAGTGGAGTAGCGAACCGTCGCGCCTGGCAGGGCCACGATTTCCACTACGGCGGCGTGAAGCTGGTTTTCATCGCGTTGCGGCGCCGTGCAGCCTTCCAGATAGTTCACCGTGCTGCCTTCGTCCGCAATGATGAGCGTGCGCTCGAACTGGCCGGTGTTTTCCTGGTTAATCCGGAAATACGTGGACAAGTCCATGGGGCACTTGGTGTTCTTCGGGATATAGACGAAGGATCCGTCACTGAAAACGGCGGAGTTCAGCGCCGCGTAGAAGTTGTCGCTCTGGGGCACCACGGAGCCGATGTATTTCTGCACCAGGTCGGGGTGATCGCGCAGGGCCTCGGAAATACTGCAAAAAATAATACCGCGCTTCGCCAGGATGTCCTTGTGGGTCGTGACGACGGAGACGCTGTCAAAAACGGCGTCCACGGCCACGCCGCTGAGGCGCTTCTGTTCCTGGAGGGGGATACCCAGCTTGTCGAAGGTCGCGAGGATTTCGGGGTCCACTTCGTCGAGGCTGTTGAGCTTCTTCTTTTCCTTCGGCGCGGAATAATAGCTGATGGCCTGAAAATCGGGCTTGGTGTATTTCACCTTGGCCCAGGTGGGCTCGTCATCGAAACGCTGCCAGGCCTGGTAGGCCTTCAGTCGCCACTCCAGCATCCACTCCGGTTCATTCTTCTTCGAAGAGATGAGGCGGATTACGTCTTCGTTCAGGCCGACGGGAATCGTCTCGGACTCAATGTCGGAGGTCCAGCCGTATTTGTATTCGCGCTGGGCCGCTTCGGCGGCGCGCTTGTTGCTCTGCTCCACGCGCGTGCCGGTATACTCGGCTGTTTCAAGCTTTCCGGTAGGGGAAGCCATATAGATAGTCTCCTGTTCTGCGCTCGAAGGGTGCGTCGTCCGGAAGTTCGGGTGTGCGCACAAGACATCTCACTCGTCCGCTGTACTCACAACGGGAAAGAGACGTGATTGCGTGTGTGGTGCGGATATGGCGATGAGGGCGGGCATCATGCCGAACACCGTTGCCGACCTGTTGCTCCGCAGGCTCACAACGCTATAAACAGCACGGACTTACGTTTTATTCCCACCTGGACTCGGGCCCTGGGCCTCCCCGTGCGCTGTGGGGGGCCTGAGCGGGCACAGCCGCCATTTTAACATAGAACGTCGGTCCAAGGGAAAGATTGGGAATGCCGTTGATAGTTGACAGTTGACAGTTGACAGTTGACAGCGTCGGAATCGTTCGCCGTCAACTCTGACCTATACGACCCATAAGGCCCATAAGACCCGTTTGACCCATAGGGCCAGTCGCTAGTCGAAGAGGCCGATCTGCTCAGGGGGCCGCGCCGCTTCCTGCCGCGCGGCGTGGAGCATCGCCGACGATTGAAGCTTGCCACGGGCATCCGTCAGGCGACAGGCGCCTTTCCGGCCCCGAAGTGCGCCATCCCGGCACGCGCCTCCCCAATAGAAGACTGTCTTCCCTCCGGCCAGGGCCTGCTCTGCGGTGAACATGCTTCCCCCTTTTTCCCGCGGTTCGATCACGCAGACGAGGGAAGCACAGGCGGCAATTGTTCGATTACGCGTCATGGCGCGGTGGGTCTGCCAGCCGTCGGTTGGAAGGAATTCACTGAGCAGCAGCGCCTGGCCATGTTCGAGGCCTGCGCGCAGCAGAGGCGGAGGGACGTAACCGTGCAGCCCTTCCGGCAGGACGACCACCGTCGACCCATCCGCTTCTAATGCGCCCTCGTGTGCCGCGAGATCAATGCCCGTCGCGCCGCCGCTCACGACGGGTACGCCTTCGCAGGCAAAGGTCGTCGCCGATGCAGCAGCGAGTCGGATGGCTTCACGGGTTGGTTTTCGCGTACCCACGATGCCCGCGCCAGGTGCGTCGAGCAGCGCCTCGTTGCCTTGATAGAACAGGATGGGCGGGGCCTGATCGCCGAGGGCCCGGCTCAGGAATTCCGGGTAGCCCACGGCGCCGGATATCACGAACCGCATGCCGCCATCCCGCGCCACGTTCAGGAGCCAGGACGCGCGTTTCTGTTCCTCATCGCCACAGCGGGACAGGGCTGTGACGGCGTTTGTCTCGCCGGGGGCGGCAACGCGGATCAACTCAGGGACGGGTACGCTGAAGAATGTGTCCAGAGGGCGCTGGAGCCGGGCGGCCAGCCGCAGGCAAGTGTGGATCGTCTTTCGGCCCGCACCGGCGACCAGTGAGAGCGCGACGAGGTCCTCGGGGGCTGTGGGGTGGTCAGGCATGAGTGCGGTCCGCGTTCGGGTTTTCGGAGAGTATACGTTGAACAAGGGCGGACGTCGCAAGCGCGGTCCGGTTCCTCATCCTGCTCACCTTTGCGGCGCGATTGTGTCGGGGGAGCGTAGCGAACGGAACGAATAGAACTCCTGAGGGTAGTGTTATAGGAGCATTGAATGGATAACTGGTGGCACGGACGTTATACTGGATCGGTAGTTTCTGGTGCGGACGGCATCGCGGTTTGAACGGGGTCCAAGGGATCCGCAGGGAAAGAGAGGCAGCTTATGAATACCATGTTTCAAGGTCAATCAATACAGGTGGTGCGCCCATCCATCCGAAGTCTTTCCGCTATATCGAGAGTATCGTGCGTGCTGGCATTCGTCATGGCGGGCTTCGCGGCGCATGGCGCGGATGTAACGTGGACCGGCCCCCAGAACGGGCAGTGGCACGTGGGGGATAACTGGAGCGGTGGCACGGTGCCGGCACAGGGCGATAACGTAGTCATCAGCAGCGCAAGCGTCACAGTTTCCGATGCGCGCCAGATCGATGGGAGTTTCACGCTGAGCGGCGGCGCGCTGTTTACGGTGGCGGGCGACGGGGCCAGCTTCACCGCAACGGGTGCGACGAATATCGACAACGGTCGTCTCAGCGTGGGGGGCGGCGCGCTCCTGGACCTGTCGCAGGCAACGTCCTATGCCTGGACCGAGTGCGAAGCGGGCCAGCTCATATTCGTGAGCGGCGCGAATTCGGTACTGGATCTTTCCGGCGTCGTGACCTTGTCCGTCGACGTGGCCTCCTGCGAGGATGTGACCGAAACTGTATTTGTCAGCACGGGGGGACTGGTGGACTTCGCGTCGTTGGAAACCATTTCCGCGCCGGGCGAACAGAAGTTCTTTTTCAATCTGGTGCTGGACGGCGCCATATCGGCCCCCAATCTGACCTCGATTGCGGGTGGCGACGATGGTTCCCTGCAGGCGGCTTCGTTTATCATCGGGCAGGATGTCGACCTGGTTCTGCCTGCTTTGGAAAGCCTGTCCAACACGACCATTACGATCGCGGGCGGACTCTTTACGGCCGACGCGGTAACGGAGGCCAATTTTTGTCTCTTCTCGCCCGCAGGTGATAATTCACTTTCGCTTGACGGCCTGGAAACCATGACCGGCGGCGGACTCACCGTCCCCACGACGGGCCGCCTGACGCTGCCGGAGTTGACGTTGCTGCGCGATACGTTTGTGTTGCTTGCCGCCGATTCGGCCCTTACGGTACCAAAGCTCGCGGTGGTAGAGGGAACCGAAGAGCCAACCTCGTTTGCGGGCGCGGGAGTGATCGCGCTGGATGCGCCCCTGCTGACTTCGGCGCGCAATGTAGCGTTTGTCGTCACCAGCGTGCTGGGCGAGGAGTCGGTGCTGGATCTTTCAGCGCTTCGCACCTACACGTGGGACATCTGCGAGGGCGGCGCTCCCTTTACAGCGGGTGGTTCTGGGGCCCTGCTCGACGTATCTGGATTGCAGACTTTTTCCGTGACCAATGCGGGATGTCTGGGCCTGGGCTATGTAACAGGCGCCACAGGTGGGTCAGAAATTGATCTCTCGGATCTGACGACCATTACCGCGCCGCTGGGCCAGTTTGTCAGCTTTCTGGCCGGTGGTACGGGGACGGTCATCGACCTTTCGTCGCTGGTGAACTTCAATCCGGCCACGGTGACCTTTTTCGAGAACGACAACGGTCGGATCATCCGGAACGCTGGTGGCGAGGGAGAAGGTGAAGGAGAAGGCGAGGGAAAGACTCCGGGATGCGGGGTGGCCAGTGGCGACAGCGATTTCGGCAACTGGGGTGCCGGGGACACGCTTCTGGTGCTCGGCCTGCTGGGCGCCATCGGCTTTGGTGGTCGTCGGCGTTCCGTGAAGGTGCGCATGCGAAATTAGCGAGGGTGCAATGATCGCTCGAAAGTTAAGAGGAGGCCCCCGCGCGGGTTGAAGAATCGCGCGGGGGCTTTTTTTATGGGTTCTTATGGGCTGACAGGTGACAGTTGCCAGATGGTTTTCGTGTCACCCTTCATCGTTCATCCTTCACCACGGCGCTCCAATCAGATATTCCAGGGTGGTTGCGGCCTGGTGCTTGTCTTTCGTGGCGCGCAGGTGCTCGAGTTTGAATTCCATGACATTGCGCATGCTGTCGAGCATTTCGAGGATTGAGATCGTCTCGCTACCGGAAGCATACTCGGCTTGCAGGCCTTCCAGAATGGTCTCTTCGCGCTTGAGCAGGTCATCGCCGTAGAGGGCTATGCGCCGGGTGGCGTCTTTCCACTGAAACGAGTTTTCCCGTGCTTCAGTGGCGAGCATGCGCTGCTCGTCTTCCTTGTGCCAGCGGGTGGCATTGGCCATATGCTCTTTCTCGGCGATGCCCGCCCTGATCTTCTTTTTCCAAATGGGCAGGTTTATTCCTATCGACACAGTCAGCTCGTCGGTCACGCCCCGTTCCGTTTCCTTGTACTTGAAGGAATCATACAGGTCGATAGCGGTGCCGCCGGTGAATTCTTCATGACCGGCGGCAATCATGCCGAGGTCCCGGTACGTCTGAAGGCGGCCAGGCTCGAAGGGGTCCGTGCGCGCCGCACGCATGTTGCGATCAAGCGCGTAGTCGACGCCGAGCGTGATGTCGGGGTACTTCATCCGCCGCGCCAGCTCCACGTCCTTCTCTTCCGCATCGAGGGTATGATCGAACATGCGCAGGGACGGGTTATTGTTCTTGACGGCGGCTTCGAGGGGTTCCTCGGTGGGCGGTTCCGGGGGGAAATCGGCGGCTTGCGGCGCGTCCAGCGGTGCATCCTGGGGCCGGTTGAGCGCAGCGTTGAGTGCGGCACGGCTCGCGGGCTCCATTTGTTCCAATTCGCTCCGCATGTTGTTCATCTTCGCCAGTTCCTGCTCCATGCGGAGCACTTCGGCTTCGGATGACCAGCCCGACTCATATTGTGCCCGGGCCACCTCGACGGATTCGCTCATGATGCCCGCCTGGTGCCCCACCAGCTGAAGTTCTTCCATCAGGAAGGCGTAGTCGAAGTAGGCCATCTTCACTTCGCGAAACACGGCGTTGCGCTGTTCGTGCAGGTGGGCCAGCCAATACTCGGCTTCGGCGGCGGCCTTTTCTTTCCGTACGGATCGGGTACCGAACCAGGGAAATTTCTGCTCCAGATCCACCATGAAGTAGCTCTCGTCGGTGACGATGAACTGGGTGTAGGTGAACATGGGATCTTCCAGCGCACCCGCCTGGGGGATGCGCTCCAGTGCCGCGCGCCAGTCTTCGTAGTGGGCCTTGAGGAGCGGGTGGTTTTCCGCCGCTTCCAGAAGATAACCCCTCAGCTCTTCATTTCCGGCGAAGAATGCGGGGGCTACTTCGGGCAGCGGTTCGTCGGCGCGCGCTCCGGCACACCAGCCCGTCACCAGCGCCGCAATCATGATCAGGGGAATGAGTTGTCTGTTGTTCATGGGGTCTCCGTCCTTTCTTCGGTCCAGTGGTGACGCTGGCTGATGGACATGTAGATGTAGTAGATGACCGGGTAGAAGACGAGTTCGATAATGAAGCCCACGAGAAGGCCGCCGATCATGGGGGCGGCGATGCGCCGCATGACGTCGGCACCGGTGCCTTCGGCCCAGAGCAGGGGCACGAGGCCGATGAAGGCGGAGGCCACCGTCATGGCTTTGGGGCGGATACGCATGACCGCGCCATCGTAGACGGCCGCCCAGAGATCTTCGCTGTTGCGCATGCGCCCTTCCTGCTTGAATCGGTCGTAGCTGGTGTCGAGGTAGAGCAGCATGACCATACCCGTTTCGGCATCGAGGCCCGCCAGGGCGATGATGCCGATGACCACGGCGAGGGACAGGTTGTAGTCCAGCAGATAGAGAAACCAGAATACGCCGATCATGCTGAAGGGACAGGCCAGCACGATGACGGCCACGCGGAACCAGCTCCGGGAGCTGACGTAGAGCAGCAGGGTGATGATGACAAAGGTCGCCACCGTAGCCGCGAGCAATCGGGGGATGGCTTTCTCCCAGAACTCGAACTGTCCAGAGAATACGAGGGTATAGCCCGGGGGCAATTTTACTTCGCGGGCCACGGTGTCGCGGGCCTCGGCGATGTAACCGCCCAGATCGCGCCCGGCTACGTCCACATAGATCCAGGCCGTGCGTTGGGCGTTTTCGCTCCGGATCATCGGAGCACCGGGATTGATCGCCATCTTCGCGAGTTGGCCGAGGGGGATCTGGGCGCCCGTGGGGGCGGGCACAAGCAGCCGCTCGAGGGCGGGCAGGTCATCACGCAGCTCGCGGGCGTAACGCATGTTGAGGGGGTAACGCTCCAGGCCTTCCACCGTGGTGGTGATGTTCATGCCGCCGATGGCCGTCTGGATTACGTCCTGCACGTCGCCCACGGTCAACCCGTGGCGCGCGACCACTTCGCGATCGATATCGAAATCAAGATAGTGGCCACCGAGGGTGCGCTCAGCGTAGGCGCTTGTTGTGCCTGGTATGTTGCGGACCACATTGGCGGACTGCTCCGCGAGCTCGCCGAGGACCTGAAGATCGGGCCCCATAATCTTGATGCCCACGGGCGTCTTGATACCCGTCGCAAGCATGTTGATTCGGTTCTCGATGGGGTAGGGCCAGGCATTGGCCACGCCGGGCAGCGACGTGGCGGCATTGAGGCCGCTATGCTGGGTGCCGTCCGCATCGGTCCAGCCGTACTTGAGCTCCTCCATGGTGATCGGACGTTCGCTGGGCCAGAATCGATGAAGGGGTTTGCGCAGGAGCTCAGGCCAGCCATCGTGGAACTGGGCGAGGGTGCGCTTGCGCCAGGCCTCCCGGTCGGGATTCAGTTGCACCACTGTTTCGATCATGGAGAGGGGCGCGGGATCGGTGGCGGAATCGGCGCGCCCGATCTTGCCGTGGACCGATACGACCTCGGGAAAGGTCATGATCATCTTGTCGGTCTGCTGAAGCAGTTCGCGGCTTTTCATGACGCTTATGCTGGGATCGGTCGTGGGCATGTAGAGCAGATCGCCCTCATCGAGGGAGGGCATAAATTCGGAACCGAGTCGGGTCATGGGATACCAGGTAGATGCCAGGGCAATGAAGGCGATGATCACCACACTCCACCGATATCGAACCGAGAAGTGGAAGAGGGGACTGTACATGCGTTGCAGAATGTTGCTGATGGGGCTGTGCTGCTCGTGGATGATGCGCTGGGGGACCAGCAGCATGGCGGCGAGGACGGCCCAACCCGCAGCGATGTGGAGTCGCCAGGGGGCGAGCTCTTCGGAGTAGCCTGCGGCGAGCCACAGCATGGCGCCAGGCACGAGCATGGCCGCGAGGGTAATGGCGAGGTTGCGGCGCCAGCCCCAGGCTTTCGGGAGCACCCGCGCGGAGATGAAGTAGTACATGAGCACGGGAATTATGGTAATGCTCAGAATCGACGCGGCGGCAATGGCGGCGGTCTTGGTGAAGGCCAGAGGATGGAAAAGTCGC
>JBHEKR010000110.1:0-29790 GCA_041859365.1 Candidatus Hydrogenedentales bacterium | reverse complement strand
GCCCCGAACCGTGTGGGTTATGCAAAGCGGGGATGGGGGCGATACCTGGAGCGCGCCAGCGGAAATCAGTGCGACGGCGAGCAAACCGGAATGGCGGTGGTACGCCACGGGACCGGGTCACGCGATTCAACTGAAGTCGGGACGACTGCTGGCGCCTGCAAACCATTCTCTGGGTCCAGAATTTTCCGGGTGGCACTCCCATGTCATTTTCAGCGATGACGGGGGCACGACCTGGGCAATCGGCGGCGTTCACGAGGGCTTTACCAACGAGTCGACTGTCGCCGAATTACCCGACGGGCGCGTTTACCAGAACATGCGGAGTTACACCGGGGAGAAACGACGTCGCGTGTCGTACAGCGGCGATGGCGGGCTGACGTGGTCGGCGGATCAGAGCGATTCCGCGCTGGTGGAGCCGGTGTGCCAGGCCAGCGTGCTGGGCGATGGTGTGCGATCCTTGTTGCTCTTCTCCAATCCGGCAAGTGAAAAGCGCGAGAAAATGACGGTGCGCGCGAGTACGGATGGCGGCGCTACGTGGCCCAATGCGATTGAATTGTATGGCGGGCCGAGTGCCTATTCGGATCTTGTTTTCTTGAATGAAACGACGGTGGCCTGCGTCTATGAGCGGGGCACGCAAGGCGCCTACGAAGAAATTGTATTGACCCGGATTCCGTTGGACCGGCTGGCGCCGGAAGCGGTCCGATAATAGTGTGCGGCCATAGCTGGACCGCAAGGAGAACGTATCGTATGCATCGAATACTACTGGGGGTAACGTTGTGCGCCCTGGCCGTGACGGTCAGTGCGGAGTTTGCCGACTATCGATTCATTCCGCCCGCGAAGGCGCTGTCCGATGGGCAAGCCGTTGCCGTCGCGGCGGGGGCAGCGACCGCCCTGGCGTCCGACGCGGTGCCCCGCTACGAGATTGACGACTTTGCCGGTCAGTTGGAAGCCCGGAAATCAGCCGTGGATACGCCCGCGCTCCAGATCGGCTCCGGCGCGATGCTGGGCTGGGCCTCCGCGGACCTCTTTGACGCCCAGGGATCGCAGGATGGCTTGAATATCTGGCGGGCCTCCATCGCCTCGGTGGATGCATCGGCGCTGCGGCTCCGGGTCAATCTGGCCCGGCTACATCCCGACGATGAGGTCTGGGTGGTCGATCTTGCGGGGTCCCATGCCTTTGGTCCCTTCACCCTGGCCAACACCAGCAGCAACGGTCGGTGGCTACCCACGACGATGGGGGACACGGTGGTGGTGGAGTTGCGCTCGCCCCGCGCGATCATGCCGGACATCACCCTGGAGATGCTTTCTCACTATTTCAGCAGCCCGGCGACGAAGCAGTTGGATTGCCCGCTCTCGGCGGATTGCAGTGACAACACGTCGCTTCAGGAAGTCAGTACGGGTATCGGGCGCATGACCGTGACGGATGAAGATGGCACCTCGTTTCTATGCTCGGGCGCGCTGCT
The DNA here is from genome assembly GCA_041859365.1 of Candidatus Hydrogenedentales bacterium. Classification (GTDB taxonomy): domain Bacteria; phylum Hydrogenedentota; class Hydrogenedentia; order Hydrogenedentales; family JAEUWI01; genus JAEUWI01. The sequence goes on along the minus strand of JBHEKR010000110.1, from coordinate 28,330 downwards.
GAACAATGCCGTGACGGATGTGGCGGAGGGACTCTTTCTGACGGCGGACCACTGCTTTCAGGGAACAGCGGACACCATTTTTGCGGATGGTGTTGAGGTGATATGGGATTTGCGCACAAACGGCTGCCCCGGTACGGAACCGAGCGCCGGTACGATCGCGGGATTGCCCCGCAGCACGGGTGCGGCCTTCCTGCGCAACAGCACGGCGCTGGACGGGATGCTGCTGCGGCTGGACACCGTGCCTGTGGGTACGCGCGGCCGCGCCTATCTCGGCTGGGACACGCGGGCGCCCCGCATTGGCGACGGCGCGGTGGGCCTGCACCATCCCGACGGCACGGCCATGAAAGAGAGCATTGGTCGCGTCAACGAGATCAATCTGGATACGCGCTTTGGCGATCTTCAGACCACGCTTTCGTGGGATGAGGGTTTGACTGAAGGCGGATCCTCGGGATCACCGGTCATGTTCGACGATACGAATTTCCGGGTCTTTGGCATGCTCAGCAATGGCAATTTCCAGGCCTGTGGGAGTTCGAACGCGCGGCTGGATCAGTACTCGTCTCTTCGGGAGTTTTTCGCGCTGGGGGGTGGTTTCCTGACGCTGGCCACGCCACCGGACGACGGGAGCGATTTTTACGAGCGCAACGGTTCACCGCGCGAGGCGGGCGGACTTTCCGGCTGTGTCTTCGAAGCGCAATCCGTCGAGAAGGCCTCGGGAAACATCCTGGTATCGGGATTGGCCCTGCTTACGCTGGTGGGCATGGGCGTGATCGGGCGCGTCAAGCCGTAGTGCGAGCCCGCGCCTCGCTCAGATGATAAAAAAGCGGCCCGGATGGTCAATTGCCATCCGGGCCACAGTGTATGGACGGGTGCTTACACGCCGTTGAAGGGGCGGTTGTAGCGACCGAAGGCGCGGGCGCTGTCCACGGTCATGGGGAACTTTTCATCGGGGTACTTCAGGAAGGTGACGTGTCCATCGAGGTAGAGCACGTTGCCGCCACCGGGGATGTGGTTGAAGTCAATGGTGTTCGTCGTTACGTGGTCCCACATGATGGCCACATTGCTCTGGGCCTTCGCGCTGCCGCCGGGGTTGTTGATATCGGTAATCAGGAAGCGCTCGACGCCCTCGCGGAGGCGCAGCATCACGTTGCTGCCGCCCGCCTGGGTGCCGGCATAGGCCGCGGGCACCGTGAAGTCGTTGTCACTCTGGGCCCCGAGGGTGGTCACGTTGGCCTGGGCCAGCGCGCCCAGGGGCGTGCTCGAATTTATTTCGGCTTCCGAGAAGCGCCCCCCCACGTCCGATCCCCCCGTGCCGACCAGGGGACCGAGGAGATTCACGTCCTCCATGAAGAGCCAGCCCATGTAGTCATAGGGCTCCTTGGCAAATTCGCAGGCGTCCACGCGACCATTGCCATCGGCGTCATAACGATCCACGGCATCGACGTCTTTACCCCAGGACGGGCAGAAAACCACCTGCGCATCGGTCAGATACTCGGGCATGACCTGAGTGCCATCGAAGATCATGGTGTCGCTGAGGGTGCCATTGCAGTTGAAGGTCTTGCGGCGGGGGAACTTCTCGCCGTCCGACTCGTTGGCGTACATTTTGAAGATGACGCCCATCTGCTTGAGGTTATTCTGGCAGGATGTGCGGCGCGCAGCTTCCCGTGCGCGGGCCAGTGCCGGTAGCAGAATCGCGGCGAGGATGCCGATGATGGCGATGACGACGAGGAGTTCGATGAGGGTGAAGCCGTGCTTCTTCATTTTGTAAGTCCTTATGATTAAACGCGTTGTGTATTGTGAAAGTTCGGCGGGCATTGCTGGCGTGAACTGCTGTATACGCCAAAAGCCACTCCCACGACTGGCCGAATTAAAGAGAGGTAACACAAGATAATGTTTAGCAAGTATAACTTAAGGTCGAGGTTAATGCAAGGGTTTTGTTCCCTTTTGTTTCGCATAGCCCTCTCCACCATCGCCAATGGACCTGATACCCCCATGGGATCGAGCGTACCCGGCCTGTTATGATGGAAGCCTGTCCGATGCAGTTTTCAGGAGTACACCATGTCGTTTATCCGAGAGCACAAGATTTTCAGCGCCTGCATGATCCTCATCCTGGTTGGCGCGATCTGGTTTCGTGGCCGCCTGAAGGGGCCCTACCCCGATTATGAGTTGGACCTGATGGCGCCCAAGGTGGAGGCCATGGCTACCGCGCCCGAGGGGCTGCAGGTGGGCGTGGGAATGGAGGAGATCAGCCCGGACTTCGCCCAGTACGATGACTGGGTTGATGTGAATGAAAACAGCAAGTACGACAAGGGTACGGATACCTTTGCGGACCGCAACGGGAACGGGAAGTTCGACGCGGTCTGGATGGCGGGCTTCAACTCGAACCGCCCGGCCAAAGGCATTAACGACACGCCCTGGACCCGGGCCATAGCCCTGCGCAACAACGGCGTGACGCTGGTGCTGGTTACCATCGATAGCGTGGGCATCTTTCAGAACGACTTCATCGCGGTGCGGGAGTCGGTGAGCAAGGATCTGGGCATCGACCATATTCTGTTTTCCAGCAGCCATACCCACGAGACACCGGACACGATGAAGATTTGGAGCGGCCCCACGCCCATCTTTGGCTATGACGAGCGGTATATGGACATGGTTCGGGAGAAGACCCGTGCGGCGGTGGAGCGGGCGGTGCTGTCGATGCGCCCGGCGGAGATGGAGTGCACGACGGTGGAGATCGCGCCGGAGGGCTTTGTGGATGATTCCCGGAAGCCAGTGGTGATGGACAACACGATGTATCTCATGCGCTTCACGAAGAAGGGTAGCGAGGACACGATTGCCACCTTCGTTAATTGGGGCAACCACCCGGAGGCCCTGGGCGGTAAGAACGGCATGATCACGTCGGACTTTCCCCACTGGCTGCGGGAGGGTGTGGAGAAGGGCGTGCCCGCGCCCAACGGAGTGGAGGGCTTCGGCGGGATGTGCCTCTTTTTCCAAGGCCAGGTGGGGGGGCTGATGACCCAGCTCCACACCACGGTGCCCCACCGCGACGGACAGCAGAGCTTCAGCGAGGCGAGCTTCGAGAAGGCACAGGCCCTGGGTGAGAATCTGGCCATCGTGGCGTGCAATGCCCTGCGCAGCGACCGCGTCTGGAAGAACGAGAATCCGCGACTGGCGGTGTCCGCCCGCACGATCCGGGTACCGGTGACCGGCGCCTACAAGTATGCCATGATGCTTGGATTGATTCACGAGGGCTATAAGATATTTCAGGGTGCGCGCACCGAGCTCAACGTGATCCGCATCGGTGGCGTGCTATTGCTGAGCGTGCCCGGCGAAATCTACCCCGAAATCGTGGAAGGGGGCGTGGAGGCCCTGCCCGGCCGCGACTACGAAATCGAGCCTGTGGAAGTGCCGCCGCTGCGCGACGAGATGGAGCGCAAAGCGCGCATGGCCCTGATTATCGGCCTGGCCAACGATCAGATCGGCTATATGGTGCCCAAGACCCAGTGGGACGTGAAGGCTCCGTTTATCTACGACGGCGAAGCGCAGTACGGGGAAGAGAACTCCGGCGGGCCGGATGTGGCCCCCACGATCCACCGGGAATCGTTGAAGCTGCTGGAAGAAATGAACGGGGTGTTTCCGGAGCCTGAACCGGAGGCCGCATCCGCGCAACCCGGGTCTCGGTGAAGTAACGAGACAGACTTGATCCACCGCGGCAATCCGCACAGAGCGGGGTATCCGCATCGCGCGGTCCTGTCCGAGCGGATGTAACGACATGACTTGGACATCGGTGCGCCACGAGGTTCCGGTTGACGCCATCAATTCACTCTGCCATGATGGCTGTGAAACCAATCGAAGGAGCCAGGTAACGTGGGCGTGGATTATGTGCAGAGCCGGAATTGCAAGGTAAAGCGTGATCTCGGTGTGGATGTGCTGGTGTCGCGGATTAAGGCGCGGGGCCAGGCGGCCATGCTGGTGGAGCGGATCCGCAAGGGGGGCCAGGACCCGATGACGGCCATGATCACGCGTGTGGTGCAGTACCCCAGCGGTCCAGTGGCGGAGCAGGTGACGGTGGAATCGCTTCTGGAGACGGGCCGCAGCCTCGATCCTTATGTGCCGCTGTGCGAGGGATGTACGGCCAATTTCCGCCAGGCGTCCTTTGGCTGTTGTGGTTTTCTCAACTACCCCATCGCTCGTGCGGAGGAAGAGTGGTTGATGTCCCGGTTGCCCGAGTCCATGGAATCCGTCGCGGGAGTCTATCTTCGAAACGTGTTTGGGGAACTAAAAATTGACGGTGCGACCGTGGCGTCAATTCGCGATCATAAGGGGCTCTATTTCGAGCAGTGCGATGCGCCCACGCGGCAGTGGAGCGACGGTGGAGAAGAACGAACCGTCTCCGCAAATCAGTTGATCCAGTTCTTGTTTTACTCGGGGCCCGTCACACCGTCGCACGCGATCTTCACGTGCCTCTTCCTGGGGCTGTTGCCCCCGGATATAGCGCCGGATGCGGTACAATCGATGCTGAGACATCCGGCCAGTCTTCAGGACCACCTGGTAATCGACAGCGGCGCGCTCTCCATGCTGCAGGAAACTCAGATGGGCATGTTTCTCATGGGCGTCATGAGCGCGGCGATTAACCTGGAAATCCTTACGATCGACGCGTAGCCGGGGGCTTTCAGGCCCAGAGAGGCCAATAATTCGCGAAACCTCCGGAACAACACAAGACCACCCCTGGGTGGCACCTCAATCGTAGTTGGATGAAGCCACGTCCTTGAGTTGGACCGTCCCACTTACTGCTCCTTTTCCAGTCGGACAAACTTCTGCACGCGGTGGGTCGGACTGGTCTCGTCCACGTCGCCGAAATAAACATTGCCCGCGTCATCGAAGCCCATGCCGTGCATCCAGTCGAGGTGTCCGGGCACCAGTTCACCATCTTTCGCCAGGGGGAAGGCCCAGAGCTCCAGGGCGCGACCGGTGGTGTCGAACTTCATCAGGATCTGGTCGTGGGGTGGGTTGCCCAGATTGCCCCGCTCCGTCCAGCGGGCGGGGGTGCTCCCGCAGACGAAAATCTCATCGCGGGAATTGATGTGGATGCCCCAGGGGTTGATGAGATTCCGCCACTGGCCGAGGGACTCGCCCGACTGGTTGAAAATCTGGATGCGGCCATTGTTGCGCTCGCAGACATAGAGGAGTCCCTTAGAGTCCATGGCAATGCCGTGGGGCTGGCTGAGCTGTCCGGGCTCCACGCCCAACGTTCCCCACGTCTTCACGAATTTCCCATCCCTGTCGAAGTGGACGATGCGGTTGTTGCCATAGCCGTCGGAGATGTAGACATCGCCAGCGGGCGAAACCGCCATGTCGGTGGGCCCGCTGAGGTGCGATTCATCCTCGCCCGCTTCGTCGGGTGTCCCGATGGTGAGGAGCAATTTGCCGTCCTGCTCGAATTTGCGCACGAGGTGACGCTTGTAGTCGGCGGTCCAGATTTTTCCTTCTTGATCGATCCGAAGGTAGTGGGGTCCGCTGAAGAGGCCTTCGCCCCAGGAGAACAAGAAATCACCCGCCGCACTGAAGACCTGCACCGGTGGTTCCGCGCGGTTGAAGGTCCATACACGGCCCTGAGCATCCACCGCGACCCCGGCGATTTGCTCCCAGGGAAGGGAAGCTGGTTTTTTCGGCCAGTTGGGATCCACCTGGTAGCCAGAAACCAGATTGATCTTCGGGTAGGCACTGGCGGCGTGGGCCATTCCGCTGATGAGCACCACCATGGTTAGTGATGCGAGCACGGAAAGAAAACATTTCATGACGGCGACCTCGGGCATGGTGAAAACAGCATGGAAGCCCAGCGCGTGGCGTAAAGTTCTGGTGCGGGCTGGTTTCAGCGTATCAGATTTGCCATCGAAACCGAAATCACACCGTTGAACTTCGGCCGGAAATCTGTTTCAATCCCACTACAGGCCTTCCCATGGCCCGCCAACCTACTCTGGAGTTTGACCATGTCTATCACCCCATTCCGCTGTCTGCTGACGATCGGTTTTCTGGCCGCCCTTACAGCCCACGCCGAGTTGATGCCGCAGAAATCTCGCGAGCCCCAGTTTCCCCCGAAGACCCAGCGCATGCTGTGGACGGATGCCGAGGTGGCGATGGCGCGGGAGAATATAGCGAAGTTTCCCGCCGCGCGGGCGATTGCGGAGAGCACGATTAAGCGGGCCGATGTCTGGATGGCGTGGGAAGATGATGCGCTGCGGGCCATCGTGACGACGGCGGATGTGCCCCGCGCTTTCAACGACGCGACAGCGGGCTGTCCGAAATGCGGTATGGCGCTCTACGAAAAAGGCGGGACCTACCCGTGGATTATTGACCCGAAGGCGCCCTTCAAGGTGACGTGCCCGGTGGATGGCAGCACCTACCCGAGCAATGATTTTGCGGCTTACTATGCGTCGGGCATGAACGACCGATCACTGCTTACTGGAGACTACGCAGACGATGGGCGGGGCTGGGTGTCGCCGAGTGGCGAGAAACACTGGTTTGTGGCCTACGCGAACCACTGGACGTGGATGAACCACATCATTCCGGCGGCACAGGATCTGGCGCGGGCGTATATCGTCACGGGGGACGCGGCCTATGGTCGCAAGGCGGCGGTGCTGCTTGATCGGATCGCGGAGGTCTACCCGAACATGGACCATCATCCTCAATCGCGCTATGGCGAATTGCAGGCGGCCCAGGGCGGGCGCTATGAGGGCAAGATCCTGAACCACATCTGGGAGACAGGCACGCTGACGTCGCTTGCGGAGGCGTATGACTATTGCTGGGATGCCATAGGGGATGACACGGTGGCCGGGAAGACGGCGGCGCAGGTTCGGGCGAATATTGAGGCGAATCTGCTGGAGGAGGGCATCGATGGCTATTTCTCGGGCAAGATTCGGGGCAATTTCGGTATGCACCAGAAGGCACTCGTATTCGCGGGGCTGGCGCGTCAATTCGGCAAGCAGGACGAATGGTTCGACGGTATCATGAACGACGCGGGCAGCGGCGAGGCGACCACGGGTCTGAACTATGCCCTGTACAATCTGGTGTATCGCGATGGTCCGCCCTTTGAAACCGCGCCGGGCTACAACTTTTCCTGGGTGGCGAATATCACTACGGTGGCCGAAGCGCTCCATCGCGCGGATCGGGATGTGTACGCGATTCCCAAGATGCGGCGACTCTATGATGGCGTGATCGATGTGGTAAATATAGGCCAGCACACACCCTCCGTGGGCGACAGCGGTTCGGTTTACGGCGGCTTTGTGGGACGCGACGCCTACGTGTACCAGCGGGCCTGGCAGGTTTACCAGGACCCAAGATTTCTCGCGCACCTTCAGGGCTTTAACGCCACCGGTGACGGGGGCTTCATCGACTTTGAAAGCCTGTTCGCGCCCGCGATTCCATCCGCGTCACCCGCGAGCGCACCCGTGCATTCGCGCCTGATGGATGGCTACGGCATGGCGATTCTGGACAACCCGGCGAACACGATCTCGCTGGCGCTTTACTATGGCTACGCCGGGGGACATGGCCACTTCGACCGGCTCAACTTCGAGCTCTATGCGAACAATCTTGTCATGATGCCCGACCTGGGTTATCCGGATTTCATGAACGCTTATGTGCCCGGCATCTACACCTGGAGCAAGAACACCATCGCCCACAACACGGTCACGGTGGATGCCGCGCGGCAGCGGACGAACTACCCCGGTACGGTGCAGCGCTTTGTGGACGAGGGCTTTGTCCGCGCGCTGGATATCGACGCCGCGCCGACCTACGGCCAGACGAGCGAGTATCGGCGTCGACTGATGATGGTGGATCTGGATGAGGCCCGAAGCTATGTGGTGGATTGTTTCACGGTGAAGGGCGGCGCGCAGCACGACTACAGCCTCCACGGTCCGCCTGGAGATTTTGCGACCCTGGGCGGCGAATGGAGCGAGGCCGCGCGAGGAACCTTGGCGGGACCCGACGTGCCGCTGGAGTTTATCTACGACGACCCGGCGCTTTCGGCCGCGGGTTACACGGGCGGCTATTCGAATTATCGTGGTTCGGGTTTTCAACATCTGTTCAACGTGCAACGCCTGGCGGGCGGCGCGGCGGTCGGTGAATGGACTCACGAGAAGGACGCGAGCGCGAAGCTGCGGATCTACCGGCTGGACGCGCCGGACGAAGCGATGGTCGCCGATGCGTTTATTTCACCAGTAAAGTATAAGACGCCCGTCAAGTACGTGATCGGACGCAACAAGGGCGAACTTTTGGAATCCCAGTTTGTAAGCATCGCCGAGCCTTCCAGTGGTGCGGCGGTAATCCAGCAGACCCGCAACTTGCCCCTGCAGGAAGGTTCCGGCGCGGTCTTGGAAGTGCTGTGGACCGGACCCTCGGGTGAGGTCATGCGCGACGTGGTGCTGATCAATACGGGCGGCGGGATACTGCGCGCTGCGAATGAGGTCCTGCATACCGACGCGGCCATGGCCGTGGTGCGCTTTGTGAATGGTGTGGTGACGCGACGCTGGGTCACGGGCGGGAGATATCTTACCGTCGGTGAAAGCACGACGGCGCAGGCGGCCCCGATCACGGGAACGGTAACGAAGGTGGCGCCCGCCTCGGGGCGCATTCACATTACGTGTGATACACCACCGACCGACCTCGGGGCCCTGGTGGGCAAGATAATGCATTTCCAGAATGATTATCGGCGCACGGCCCACCCCATAGAGTTGGCGGAGTTGGTGGAGGGCGGGTTCGTGGTCACCGTCCGCGATGATCTGCTCGTGGGCCGCGTTCGGATTGGAGAACTGAGACCCGAGGGCTTCACGACGGCCACCGGCATGGCCTTCGCCCCGGTCTACGACGGAACCTACGTGGCGGACGAGGCGTTTAGCGTCCTGGTGCCTATCGCGGGCGTAAAAGGCGGTGTGGTGACCTATACCGCGCCGCGTGCCGATAGCGCGCCCTTTGTTTCGGGTGAAGATGCCTGGATCGTGAATGTAGGTCCGGGGGATCGGGTTGAGGTACCGGTGGCGCAATCCGAGGAGACCGTCCCGCACGACGGGGCCCCGCTGTAGCGTAGAGGATACTGATCAGACTGAGCAGCCACGGTGAGCAGCGCCCACCCGACGTACGGGACCGTCCCGAATGTCCTTGCTTAAGGGCCGCGAGGCCCAAAAAGGAGACTACGGGTGCCACTCACACGCGGGCCGCTTCAAGTGGCCAACAGCTGCTAAGAAAACACCGTGTTGGTAACTGTTCAAAGTGCCCCGGGTCGCCCCCAGCCTCCACGGGTTCCACCCTCAAACGGGGCGGCTCCGCCGCAGGAAGTTTGTGGGTGTGGTGGCTTCAACAAGGTAAAGCCCACTCAACACCAATCCACGTACGCCTAAAGCCTGAAGCCTGCAGCCGTCTGCGACTTGTGGGTGTTGTGACTTCACGCGAGAGAGACTTAGCTCGTTTTTATGTAACCACCCAAATGAGCATCCTTTATGGCATTGGGTATGCTAAATCCGCCGCACCCATATACTCCGTCGCAAGCTCCTCCGTGTATGGGTGGCACCCGGCGTTGGCTTTGATTGTTCGAGAGCAATCTCGTTAAGTAAGCGCCAATCGGGACAATCCCGCACGCTTGGCGAGTGCACCTTCCCGCTCACGCGGCCAATTCCGTCACGGCACGGGAGGCAGTCCCCAAAGCAAAGGGCGAGGCGGCGCCATAGGCGCCAGCCTCGCCCTCAGAATCACGCAATGATTACTCCGGCAACTCCTTGCCCTTGGTCTCCGGGGCGAAGTACAGAATCACCAGGCCGATAATGAATACGGACGAGAGCATCGTGGCGCCCCAGGCGAAACCATAAGGCTTGCTCAGGAAAGCCAGGGCGGACGGACCGGCAATGGCGATGTAACGCGCAACGTTGTAGCACACGCCCGTACCCGTGGCGCGCAGGCGCGTCGGGAACAGTTCCGGGAAGTAGATGGCGTAGCCGCCGAAAAGCGATGTCAGGAAGAAGCCCATGACCGGATAGAGAATCAGGGCGATGGTGAAGGACGTGGTGAAGTGGAAGGTGATCGGAACGATGATCGCGCTGCAGATCAGGGCTACCGCGAATGCCGGTTTACGCCCCGTACGCTGGGCCAGCCAGCCCCACGCCAGCACGCCGAAGAACGCACCGAAGTTCTGCATGATAACGGCAATACTCGCCTTCTGGTTCGCATCCTTCGCGAGATCTTCCTTCGAGCGCCCTTCGGGGTTGTCGCTCAGGCCGTCGAAGCGCGCCTGATCACGCTCGCTGAGCGTCGCGCGAAAGGCATCCACTTCCGCCGCATTGTTCTGATCGCCGTTAAATACCACGCCATCTCCTGTGGGATCGGCGGTCGCGCCACGCATCAGGTCGGGCGAGAACGTGCCGATACCCCAGAAACCGATAACACCCACCGCCGCAAGACCCACGGCACACAGCGTGCGACGACGCAGTGCGGGCGAGAGCAGCTCGGTGATCACGCCGAGCTTGATGTCGCCCTTCTTCGCATCCTCCTGCGCCTCTTTCCACTTGTCCGGCTCCTGGATGAACATGCGGATGACGAATACGAGGACGGCCGGGATGAACCCGATGGCGAAGATCCAGCGCCATGCGGATTCCGGCGGCACATAGGAGAACACGCTGAGACTGATAAAGCCCGCCGCCATGTTGCCCAGGGAGGACGCCGCCTGCATGATCGCCAGCGCCGTGGCGCGCGCGTGCTGGGGAAATACCTCCGCGATGAGCGCCGCGCCCGCCGCGAATTCACCACCAATACCCAGGCCGGTAAGAAAACGGAAAAGTGCGAACATTTCCCAGTTCTGCGCCAGACCGCTCAGACCCGTGAAGACGGCATACATGCCCACCGTGATGGCCATGCAGCGCGTGCGACCCCAGCGATCGCCCACAATACCGAAAAACAGGCCGCCCGTCGCCCAGCCAAAAAGGAAGATGCCCTGAACAAGCGTCGAATAGTAACGGACGTCGTCCGGGCCAGTGGCCATTTCGGCATTTCGGAGCAGCTCGGTGATGGCGGGTTGACGCGCCATGACATAAAGCCATTGGTCCATCGTGTCAAACAGCCAGCCAAGGCAGGCCACAACGAGAACAAGATAGTGGTAGGGGGTCAGGCCCGTGCGCCAGGAGCTCGGGGCATGACTGGACGTGGTGTCAGTCATCAATTTCTTCCCTGCGGTTAAGATGAGATGAAAGTTGGGGTTTGCCCGAAGGCAACGCCATCACCGAAGGAATGACCGGGCCCGCGCGCTCCAATCGCGCATGGACCATCCCCAAAAAATACACAATGTGAGGGAGGTGGGGGAACGAACGCGCGGAACGAATCCGCACAGGGCCACCACCGTCGAAAGTGTATAGAAGCATGAAATCGATGTCAATCCAGCGCCTTTCGTACTTTTCTTTCCGCGCCGCGCGCGCCATTTGGATCAACCGCCCCCCCCGTGGCACCATGGCTTCATTCTCGGAAGGAGTCCACCATGAAAAGAAAAAAGCGAAAACGAGACGGAAGGCAGGGCCGCTACACCGACAAGGCCGGACTCTCGCCAGGCACACCAGTATTCATCGGCGAGCAAAAGCAGGAAAAAACAACGATAAGCGTCATCCGCTTCTCCGAGGACTTTGCCGTCGAAAAACGGGATGCGCGCGTTGGCGACTGTGCCCTCGCCCGAGAACAATCGGGGATAACCTGGGTCCGTGTGGTCGGAATTCACGACGTCAACGTCATCGCGGCGCTTGGCGAGCACTTCGGAATCCACCCCTTAACGCAGGAGGACATCGTCAATACCGCGCAACGCCCGAAGTCTGAGGAGTTCGATGACTACATCTTCGTTGTAATGAAAATGTTCAGTTACGACGAAGTCCAGAAGGACATCGACATCGATACGGTAAGCATCATCCTCGGAAGAGGATTTGTTATTTCTTTCCTGGAACGAGACAGCACGGTATTTGACCCGGTACACGACCGCATCGTGAACGCGAAGGGACGCGTCCGGAAGCTCGATTCCGACTATCTCGCCTATGCCCTCATGGACGCTGTCGTAGACGCCTATTTCGTCGCCCTGGAACGAATCGGGGATCATATCGAGTCTATAGAGGACGATATCGTTGCGGCCCCGGCCCCTTCGCATATGCAGGAACTCCACCGGCTCAAACGAGAAATTCTCTTCGTTCGCAAATCGGTCTGGCCCCTGCGCGAGGAAATTGGCTCCATCCTCAAGACCGAGTCGCCCCTGATCAAGGAAGGCACCGGTGTCTTCCTGCGCGATCTCTACGACCATACCATCCGGGTCATCGACATCGTGGAAACCAGCCGCGATATCCTCAGCAGCATGCACGACACCTACCTCTCCAGCGTGAGTAACCGCATGAACGAAGTGATGAAGGTGCTCACTATTATCGCCACCATCTTCATCCCCCTCACTTTCATCGTGGGCGTGTATGGCATGAACTTCGACAACATGCCCGAACTCCGTTGGCATTGGGGATACTATGGCATCTGGGGCGTCATGTGCTCCCTCAGCGTGGGGATGGTGATCTATTTCAGAAAGCAACGGTGGCTCTAAGTCCACGAACCCAATGGAGACTCGAATACCATGCGTCAATTCATCGGGCTACTCTTCAGCACACTTGCGGTAATGCACCTCCCCGCCGAACAACCCGCCGAGGTGGTCAAGAAGACTTTTCCACTGGTCGGCATCAAGGAGCGCGTCTCCTGCGAGTTTTTCCAGCCGGATTTTCCCCAGGGTGACAGCAACTACCACTCCCTGGCCGCGGCCTCGGACGGTAAACTCTACTTCTCCATCGACACCCACAACACGGACTACGCCTGCCGATTCTACAGCTTCGATCCCGCGTCGGAAAGCGTGACGCAGATCGCGGCTCTCGATGCGCCCGTGGGCGAAGATGCCCGCAAGGAAATATCCCAGGGCAAAATTCACGTGCCCTTCTACGAGCACAACGGCAAGCTCTACTTTTCCACCCACCTGTCCTTTTACGCCGAGGGTCTGCCGGGCTACGATGCGAAAGGAAAGCCCCTCTACCAGGGCGGCCATTTCATGTCCTACGACCTCAAATCAGGCGCTTTCGAGGACCTCGCGCAGATCCTGCCGGACGAGGGCCTCATCACGATGATCCTCGACAAGGAGCGCGAAGTGCTCTACGGCCTGTCCTGGCCCTCGGCCCTGCTGATCTCCTATGAACTCAAGACCGGCGACCTCCACTCCTGGGGTGCCGTACAGGGCCGGGGCGAATGGGGACACCTGCCCCACGAATGGGATCGCGTCTGCCGCACCCTTGCTCTGGAGCCCAACGGCAACCTCTACGGATCCACCATGGACGGCCAGATCTGGCGATTCCAGCCCGGACTGCGTCCGCGACCGTTCCAGTACATCGAGGGCCTCGATCTCTCCCGCCTGGTCTTCTCTCAATCAGCGGCGGAAACCAAAAAAGGCGAGTTCCAGCACAATTGGCGCGTGCTCGAATGGAATCCCGCCACGAAGAGCTTCTTTGGCGTGCAGTGGGAAACCACCGCTCTTTTTGAGTTCGCCCCGGAGAAGGAATACCTCCGCGCGCTCTGCGATTTCCGCCATGACGCCTACAAGGGCATGCCGCGCAATCCGGAAATCAGCCAGCTCGGCTTCATCATCGCGCCGGACAACAACACCATCCTCTACCTGGCCAATGGCCCCGCCGCCACGATTCCCGGCCGCCCCGACGTCCAGTCAGGCATCTACCTCCTCAGCTACGACATCGCGAAGGGTGCCATGACGAACCACGGGCTGGTCATCGGCAAGGACGACCGCAGACCCTTCTTCACCGAGAGCCTCGCTATTGGCGCCGACGGCCACCTCTACAGCGTCGCTTGGACGGAAGTCATCGATCCCGCGCGGCGCGACACCATCGCCAAGGCGCGCGCTTTTGGCCCGGAGGAAACGGAACGCATGGTTTACGAAGTGCAACTTATCCGCCTGCCGAAGTGGGAAAAGTTTGCAAAGTAATCGCTTTGAAGTATCTTTGCGGCTTCGCGCCTTTGCGTGCAAAAATATACCGACGTAATGGTCACACAAGGATGTAGAAGGAAAGTTATCCAAGACGCTTTGCCCCACCCGTAGAGAGTGAAACCAAATTCAGGCTTTATCCCCCCGCAATCGAGGGGACCAAGAGGTTTACTTTGACATTTAGGTCCCCCCCGCTTGCGGGGGGGTAGGGGGGGTAAATTCCAGCGTTGATGGTAGTCGTCGTACGTGTCTTCACGTCACGCCTATGTGTTTCCAGAGCGGCCGTTCTTGAGGCTTCGCTTCACCCGTAAGGATGGAATCAAGCGCAGGGGTTCCCGCGCGCGGTTAGCTCCGCATAGCGAAACAGTATGCATTGCCACGGAGGACCGTGGCAACGAGTGTTGGGTACTTTGGAAGCAGACATTCTGCTTGGCATAGGAGCGTTTATGTTTTCCAATTTGGTTTCAGTCATTCGATTCGGACTCACCCTCCTCGCTTTCACCGCCACCGCAAGCGCCGTGCGGGCCGAAGACTGGCATGCGGAGTTCGCCCGACGCACCGCGGAGGCCTACACCGCCGTCGCACCCATGCCTCTGCTAAGCGCGGCCCATCCCGACGCCACCCTGGCCGACGGCTATGCGATCCAGGCTCTGGTGGTAAAGCAACTCCTGAACGGCGCGAAGCCCGCAGGGTTCAAGGCGGCTATCGTGGCCGCACCAGGCCAGAAAGCCATGGGCGTCGATGGCCCCCTCGCGGGAGTGATTCCCGCCAATGGCGTGCTCTGCGCCTGTGAAGCCGTCACCATCGATTTGGATGAAGACCCCGCACGCCACATTGAAACCGAAGTGGGCTACATCATCGGCACCGCGATCACCGGGCCCATCGCCGATGTCGCCACGCTGCAGAAGCACATCAAGAGCGTACTCGCCATGATCGAGGTGCCCGGCGGCCCCGTGGAGGCCACCAAACCGCCCACCGCTGCCGACTTGTCCGCCTGGAACATCAACGCCAAGCTGTTCATCGCCGGCGACTACAAGTCCCCAGAGAAAATCGATGAAGATGCGGTCACTATCACCCTCACCCGCGACGGCGAATCGGTCAACACTGGCAAAGGCTCCGACGCCGCCGGAGGCCAGTGGGAAACCCTGCGCAAAACCATCAACACCCTTGTGAGCCTCGGCTATACCATTGAGCCCGATCAGTTCATCTCCAACGGCGCCCTCGGCAAGATCATCAAGGCCGAACCAGGCGCCTACGAAGCCGACTTCGGCCCCCTGGGCGTCGTGGTCTTCGACGTTATAGCGGCGGAATAAAGCGACCCCCGCCTTCACTTTCAAGGCTTGCAGGGACAAGAGGGACGACAGAGACTGCAGGGCGAAGTATTTAATAGGCTCAATCGCTTCTTTCCCAGTCGCTGTAGTCCCTGTAGTCGCTGCTGTCCCTGCTCCTGTCCGCCCGTGATCCACCCCCCCGATTTCAGGTAAAATACCCCTCGTTCAACCCCTAAGCCCCAGCAATTCACAGGCACCCATTCACCATGTCTTCCGAAAAGAAATTCCAACGCACCCTGGTCACCAGCGCGCTCCCCTATGCCAACGGCCACATCCATCTCGGCCACATTGCCGGGGCCTACCTCCCCGCCGATGTCTATGTCCGTTATATGCGTATGCGCGGCGAGGCCGTTCTCTATGTCGGCGGCTCGGACGAATACGGGGTACCCATCACGCTCACGGCCCTCAAAGAAGGCATCACGTCTCAGGAAGTCATCGACCGCTACCATCATGCCAACAAGGTCGCGTTTGAGCGGCTGGGTATCTCCTACGACATTTACGGCCGTACCTCGTGGGACCTCCACGCCGACACCACCCAGCGCTTTTTCACAAAGCTCTTCGAAGACGGCTACATCCACCAGGAGGACATCGAGCTGTGGTATTCCGAGCAGTCCGACCGCCTCCTCCCCGACCGCTATGTGCGCGGCACCTGCCCCAAGTGCGGCTATGAAGAGGCGAACGGTGACGAGTGCGAAAGCTGCGGCGCCCAGTATCCACCCCAGGATCTCGTAGCGCCCCGGGCCAATATCCCCGGAGACAATTCCACGCCCATTTTGAAGAACTCGCGCCACTGGTTTCTCGACCTGCCCAAGTTCCAGGGCCAGCTTAAGGAATGGCTCGAAACCCACCCGGAATGGCGCGCCAACGTGAAGGGCATCGCCAACAGTTGGGTGGACGATCTCCGCTCGCGCTGCATCACCCGCGACACGGACTGGGGCGTGCCGATTCCCCTCGACGTGCCCGAGGCCCAGGGCAAGAAAATCTACGTCTGGTTCGACGCTCCCATCGGCTATGTCTCCAACACGCGCCAGTGGGGCATCGACGCCTATGGAGATCCCGAGGCGTGGGAAGGCTGGTGGAAGAAATCCGACACGCGACTCCTCCATTTCATCGGTAAGGACAACATCCCCTTCCACGCCGTGATCTTCCCCGCCATGCTCATCGGCCAGGGCGACTACATCATGGCCGACAACGTCGTGGGCAACGAGTACCTCAACATTTTCAACCGCCAGACCGGTAAGTCCGAGAAGGGCTCCAAGTCCCGGGGCAATATGATCTCCGTGAAGTGGGCCGTCGAGCAATTCGATCCCGACGTCCTCCGCTATTACCTCTGCGCCAACGCCCCCGAGTCCAAGGACGCCGACTTCGACTGGGACGATTTCATGACGCGTTACAACGGCGAGCTGTGCGATGTCGTCGGTAATTTTGTTCACCGCTGCCTCACCATGACCGTGAAAAACTTCGACGGCCACATCCCCCACCCGGGCGCGCTGGACGCCGACGACCAGGCCATGCTCGATGCGATCCCCGAAGGCATCGACGCCATCGCCGAATCCCTCGACGGCTTCCGCTTTCGCCAGGCCCTGGAGCGCTTCATCGATCTCGGGCGCAAGGCCAATGTCTACTTCGACGGCAAGGCCCCCTGGACCACGCGCAAGACCGACATGGAGCGCACCGGAACGACGCTATACGTGAGCTGTCAGATCGTCCACGCGCTTAGCCACGCCATGGCCCCCTTCATGCCCGGCGGTGCGAAGAAACTTGCGGGCATCTTGAACATTACGATACCCGAAGGCGGACCCAGCGGCGGCGAAGACGTGTGGAGCCTCGGCAAGGCCCCCATCGCCGCCGGACTGCCCCTCAATAACCCCGAAGTGCTCTTCCCCAAGCTCGACAAAGACGCCATCGCCGCCCTGGCCGAGTTGCACTTGAACGGGGAAGCGTTTTAGAAGCTTGATGGACTCAGTGGACAAGTTGGACTGAGTGGACCTAAGTGGGCCTGATAAACTCGAATCCGTCCATTCGCCGCGGCGAATCCACTTCGTCCACAAAGTCCACTTTGTCCCGAACCAAAAAGAGGAATCCCCCCATGAGCCAAGGCCTGCGCGTCACCATCTGGAACGAAGGCGTCCACGAAAAGACCAACCCCAAAGTCTCCGCGCTCTACCCCGACGGCCTGGGCCGCCAGATCGCCCAGTACATCGAGCAAGTTCCCGGCATCGCCTCCGTCCGCGTTGCCGAACTCGATGACCCGGAACACGGCCTCACCGATGAAGTCCTCGAAAGCACCGACGTCATGACCTGGTGGGGACACAAGGCCCACGACCGCGTGGACGACGCCATCGTGGAGAAGGTGCGCCTGCGCGTCGTCGAGCACGGCATGGGCCTCGTCGTCCTCCACAGCGGCCACTTCTCCAAGATCTTCAAGCGCCTCATGGGCACCTCCTGCGATCTCAAGTGGCGCGAATACAACGACGAGGGCGAGAAAGAACGCCTCTGGGTCGTCGATCCTGCCCACCCCATCGCCCACGGCCTCCCCGAGATGTTTGAACTCGAAAAGGCTGAAATGTACGGCGAGCACTTCGACATTCCCCAGCCCGACCAACTCGTGCTCATCAGTTGGTTCCAGGGCGGCGAAGTCTTCCGCAGCGGCTGCTGCTGGCACCGCGGCCTCGGCAAAGTCTTCTACTTCCGCCCTGGCCACGAGACCCTCCCCATTTACCATAACGAGACCGTGCTCAAAGTCATCGCCAACGGGATAAACTGGGCCGCCCCCACCCGCGTCGCCGGCGGCATCAAACGCGGCAACGCCCAGCCCTTGGAGAAAATGGAATAGCACCACGACGGGACCGCTTCGACGGGACCGTCCTGAACGCAAGGGCCTTCCGACAACGCAACACGGCCTCGTGCCAAATTCACCGCCCCAACACATCAAAGCCCGCCACGCGTTCGGGACCGTCCCGCGCTTTAAGAGCGGGAGGACAGTCCCGCACGCGGAGACGCGCTGCCCCGATCAGATCACCTTGACAATATCGGTTTGCCGCACCCTGCCGAGTCGTCAACCGTGCAGGACAGTCCCCTCGATGCCCAAAAAGCTATGGACGCAAACATCCCGTTTGCGTCCATTCGCTGTTCAGTCTTTTATTTCTTACCCGTGCAGCTTCATATCCAGCTTACGCATGAGTTTGAGCAACTTGTAGCTGCTGTTCGCGCACTGGGGGTTCTTCCAGCGCTCGCTGTGGAAGTACACGGCGCAGAAGTAGAAGGCCTTCTCGTAGTCCTTTTCCTTCGCGTAGTGGTGCACCAGGTATTCAAAGGCCACGACCCATGGAATGCCCTCGGCCACCAGCTTCTCCCACCGCGCCACCTGCTCCATGCGATCCGGGCAATTCGCGGCCGCCTGGATGCCATGCTGCCAGTAGGCGTCGTTGGCAATGGGCGGAAACTGCGCCCGTGCCCGCTCGTAGTTATCCCGGCAGTATTCGAAATGGGACGTCCGCTGGCGGTACCAGTCTTTGGGCTGCGCCGCCACGGAGACGGGCGGCAACGCGGGCGCGAGTTTCTCGGAAATCGTAATCGTGCCGCCGCAGGTGTTGCAGTGTCCGCTCTGGCCCAGGTACTGTTCGGGCACCTGCCGCACCGACTGGCAGTGGGGGCAGGTAAACAGGATGTGGAACGGAAGCAGGGTTTCCTGAATCAAGGCATTGGACATGGGGTGCTCTCTTTCCGACTTGGGGCAGACCTGACAGACTACGAAGACGAAGCAAGTCCGATACCAATTCGACCGTATCGCACAAGGTCTTTATTCATGCGCTGTTAGGAACCATACCACCAGCGGGCCGCATTTATTCGCTGGCCTACTACACCATAGTATGGCCAAGGTGGCTCATGTGTGGTCTGACTGACCCCACGGACCGCCACAGGCGGCGCGCGAGTTGCTAGTCAAGTACTATATCCCCATTTTTCGCAGAAAGTTCCATCTTGTATTGACCCTGCTTCGGAAATCCACGATATTTCGCCTGACTCCGACCCAAAATGCTCCCTTCCAGCGGAATCGCGCTGTCCACCGTGCCCTTGTCCACGGCCACGCTCAGCTCGCTGTAGGCCGCATCGCCCAGCACCACGCTCAGGTCGCCGTCTTCCACTTTCACGTCCACATCGCCCGCGATACCGTCCAGCGCCAGAATCCTGACGTTTCCCAGGCTGTTGCGAACGGTAACCGCACCGCCCGGCTTATCGATGATCGTCCCGCCCTTAACGCAGGTCGATGTCAGGGTCCCGGTGACGCGCTCGAAGAAGGAGTCGCCATAGCGCGCGGAGGCCTCCACGGTTCCCGCAGCCCCCGAGACCCGGATCCCGCCATTCTTGTTGTTCAGCACCAGCGGCCCCGCACAATCCGACGCGCTCACCGCGCCCGCCGTCTGCTCGATGGTGGCCTGGCCCACGCTGCCGCTGACCCGGGTGTGGCCGTCTTCGGCCATGACGGTAACCGGAAGATTCCGGGGATAGCGTATTTTCAGGTTGATGCGATAGTCGCTGCACTCCAGCGCCGCCAGGTCGCCCGTCACCAGTGTGCGAACTGTAAGCCGGTCGGCGTCTTTCTGAACTTTCAGCGGCAGCACGTCCAGCGCGGCGCGGGCGTTGGAGGCGCTGGGCACCCAGGCGATGCGCGTGGCGGAAATGTTCACGCCGGGATCGTCGGAAGCCTCCAACACGATATCCCCACGCACCGCCTCGATCTGCAGACGCGTGTAGGGCGTCACGGTGTGGTTTTCAGAGACGATCTCGTCGTAGGGCTTGTCCTGCCCCTGAGGGCCGGTGGCCACGCCGCCGGGGTTCCCCTCGAACTCCACCCGGATTTCGCCGATGGTCGCGCTGATGTCGATACGCTGCTTCGCATCCGGACTGCCATGGCGCGCGAGGATTCGGGGACCCTGCTCCGATCGCGTGACGGGCAGTTGGGAGTCGATGGAGCCATAGAGCGCGGTCGCGGTCAGGTCCGGCTTGGCATCGGGCGGCAGGATAAGGTGCACCGCGGTGCTGTAGCCGATCATATCGAAGGAGGCCTCGGGCTGGAGATTGCGCACGGCCACACCACCCCCGAAACTGTTCACTTGAAGTCCGCCGGCCACCTCGCTGAATTCGGCCTGGCTGTCGTGGAGCTGAAACTGCCCCCCCGTCTTCAGGCCGACCGCGCGCAGGGGAAAGGGCCCCCGCACCCGGGCTTTCACCGCGCCACCAATATCGCCCAGGTCCACCATGCCGTGCTGGGACTCCAGTGCGACAAAGCCACCCACGCCCCGGACGTAGGTGTCGCCGAAGGCATTGTCCACCACCACGTTGGCCCCCCGGGGCACCGTTATATACAGATTGGCCTCCATCGACACCGCACCCATGTCCAGGTGGCGATCCGGCAGCACCGGGCGCACCTGCACCAGATCTTCCCCGGTCACGATCTGCACGTCGATCGAGCGAGAGATCTCCTCCGCCACGCTCGCCGATTCCGCACCGGCGATTACCTTGGCGTTGATGCGGACCACCCGCTCGTCCCAGGTGTCGATGTGGATCTCGCCAAACTCGTTGGAAACCGAAACCAGCGGTGTGGGGCCGGTCTCTTTACGCTCGCTGACGTCGCGCTCTTTCGTGAAGTCCGCCGGCTTTTCATCGTCCAGCCCCATCCCCGGCCCGAAGATACCCTCGGCCTTTTCGCCGAAATTGCGCATGCCCTTGCCCACTTCATCTAGGAAGGACTGGGTCTTCTCCAGCAGGCCCTTCTCGGCGACCGGCCCCTGGGCCAGCGACACGGAGCAGAGGAGTAACAGCGCGATAAAGGTACCTATGCGGGCCATAATTTCGTTCCGGAGCCGGGGTCAAAAAAAATGAGCACAGATCGCAGACGCCCCGCTCAGGGCCTTCCGGCTGTGCTTTCGCGCCCGGGGGGCGCGGACTGCATGTAATGTCCGTACTCGGGGCCGAGCCCTTAGAGGCTGCCACCCTCGACATAAATATTGCGCAGGTCTTTCAGATAGGTGTGGAGCACATGGGTCGCGCGAACATTGTTCGGGTTGCGCTCCAGGGCTGAAATCGCCGCCGCGATATCATCATCGCGCGACTGGACGATGCGCATCTGCTCCTGCTCCTGCGGGGTCTGGGGCGCCGCGCCGCTCTTGGATTTGATCGCCGCCGAAAGCGTCTGCACCTCTTCCGCCACATCCAGCGCCGCCTGGCGGATCGCCTCGGGCGACTGGCCGCTCTCCGCCACCACGGGAACGCTCGGCTGGAACACCGGCGCAGCGTTTTTCTGCTCCGGCGAGCCCACAAAAGCCGCGAAGGTCAGCCCGGCTACTACCACCATGCCCGCGGCGCATGCGCAGGCCTGCGCCACTTTCCACGCCGCACGCAAGGGGCCGGAACCGCGCTTCATCTCCGACCGGACCTGTTTGCCCGCCATGATGATCTGCGCGGTCAGTTCGCTGTCCGCGTCCAACTCGGGGGCCGACGATACAAAGGCCAGCGATTCCTGCATGGCGCGCACTTCCGCCTGGCAAGCCGCACACTGGCTCAAGTGGGATGCGATGCTGCGGTCAATCGCGGCGCGATTGTCCACCAGATTCTCCGCATACGCCAGCAAGGCCTGCTTGCCGGGATGGGGCCGTATTTTCGTTGCTATTTGCATTCGCCTGGGTACCCTGTCACGCACTCTTCCATCCGGAGCGCCCGCGACGGCCCTTCCCAATAAGGCCCGCGCGCCATGGCGCTCTCCCGGCGCCGAAAACCATCAAATATACTCGCGGTACTTTTCGAGGTAGGGCCGCAGCGCCCGCTCCGCACGAACAATACGCGATTTGATGGTCCCAACCGGGACTTCAAGCACTTCCGCGATCTCTTCATAGGAAAGATCCTGGAAGCGACGCAATACAAAGGTCTCGCGCTGGTGCTCGGGCAGGTGGCGGAGGGCTTCGTTCACCGCTTCCGACACTTCCCCACGCTGGAACGCCGCCAGGACGTTCGCCCGCTCATCCCCCACGTGATCCATGGGGTTGAAGGCTTCATCGTCCTCGTGGTTCCACCAGCTCGATATACTGAAAAATTTGGGACGGCGTTTCCGGCGCGCCCATTCCTTGGAAACAATATTCGACGCAATCGTGTAGAGATAGGTGGTGAACTTCGCCGTCGGCTGGTAGCGCGCGCCATTGCGGACCAGCGCCAGGAACACCTCCTGCGTCAGCTCTTCCGCAATGTGGCGGTTCTGCACCATCCGGTAGACATAGTTCAACACGCCCTTCTGGTGGCGACGAACCAGCACGGCATAGGCCTCTTCCGAGCCCTGACCATGCTCCAGCATGAGCGCTTCATCCGTCCAAGTCGTCAGCGGGCCATCGCCACGCTCCACCACCCGCAATAACGGTTCCGCACGTAACGGGACTACATTCTCTAAGCCATCGGCCATAATCGTGTTTTCATCCCCGGGGTTCTGTCCCAACTGTTCTAAGGGGATATATCCTGTGGTTATGGTAAAGGTTCCAGAAAAAAATATTTCTTTCCCGAGCAGTAAGTATAGCAGACCCCGAAGAAAAATCCACCCCCGGATGGGCATATTTTAGGTCTGGACTAATGTTGCTGCCCGACCGATTTTGTCAGCTTCGTGACCCAGTCGCTGTCTTCCCCGCGCATGCGGGGACCCAGTGCTGTCGCGCAGTTCGCCTCGCACGCCCGCTGGATTCCCGCCTTCGCGGGAATGACAGCAATCTGAAAGCTACTTCGTCGCCTTCTTCGCCGTCTTCTTCACCGGGGCCGCTTCACCCGAGCCACCCTTCAGGTCCTTCGGGTTCTTCATCAGCGCCAGCGCGTCCTCCTCGGAAATCTGGCCGCCGTTGTACAGATTCTTCACCGAACGATCCATCGTGATCATTCCGTCGCGCGTGCTCGTCTCCACCACGCTGTACACCTGGTGCGTCTTGCCCTCGCGGATGAGATTTGCCACCGCCGTGTTGTTCACCAGCATCTCGCAGGCGAGCACCCGGCCCGTATTGTCCAGATTCGGCAGGAGCCGCTGGGAAATAATGGAGTGGAGCGTCATGGAAAGCTGGAAGCGGATCTGCTGCTGCTCATGGCCGGGGAACACGTCGATAATACGGTCCACCGTCTGAATCGCGTCGTTCGTGTGCAGCGTCGCGAAGACCAGGTGGCCCGTCTCCGCCGCCGTCAGCGCCGCCTTGATCGTCTCCAGATCGCGCATTTCGCCGATGAGGATTACGTCCGGATCCTGGCGCAGCACATACTTCAGCGCCGTGGGGAAGCTGTTCGTGTCGCCGCCCACCTCGCGCTGATCCACGATGGACCGCTTGTGGGTGTGGACATATTCAATCGGATCTTCCACCGTGATGATGTGGCAGGCCCGCTCGTTATTAATCAGATCGATCAGCGCCGCCTGGGTCGTCGTCTTGCCGTGACCCGTCGGACCCGTCACCAGCACCAGCCCCTGGCGCACATTCGCGATCTCCCGCACCGAAGCCGGCAGCCCCAGATCGTCGATGCTGGGGATCTTCTCCGGAATCGGGCGAAACGCCGCCGTCACCGCCCCCTTCTGACGATACACGTTCACCCGGAAGCGGTGGCGACGCCCCGAAGCCAGCGAAAAGTCCAGTTCCTTGTTCGCCAGAAACTGCTCCCGCTGCTCGTCCGTCAGGAAATCAAAAATCAGCTTCTCCGTCATCTCCGGCGTCATCGCATCCGTCCGGCTGCGAAACAACTGACCATGGATCCGCAAAATCGGCGGCGCTCCCGCGCTGATCAGCAGATCCGACGCCTTTTCCTGGGCAACAAGGTCAAACAGGTCATGAATATCCATGCGGGGAACGCTCCGAATTAATTGACAATGGACAATTGACAATTGACAATGAAAAAAACAAAAAATGGGCAATGGCGATTAATCAATGAAAAGCGGGCAATAAAAAATGAACGTTGGGCAGTGGTGGATTCTCTCTCAGTTGCCAATTGTCCATTGTCCATTGTCAATTGTCAATTGAAAGTTGTCAACGGTCAATTGTCAACTGATTATTCGTACTTCCTCTTCCAGCACCACCCCATGGGCCGCCGCCACCTTCCCCTTCGCCAGCGCGATGAGATCCAGCACATCCTGGAAGCGCGCGTTGTTCTCGTTCATAATAAAATTCGCATGCATCGGGCTGATAATCGCCCCGCCCTGGCGCGTGCCCTTCAGGCCGCAGGCCTCGATCAAGGCTCCCGCGTGGCCACCCTCGGGATTCTTGAAAACGCTCCCGCAGCAATAACCCTGGGGCTGCTTCTCCAGCCGACGCTGCTTGTAGTGGGCATAGATCGCCCGCTGATCCGCCTCCGCCGGGGTAAACGTAAACGTCCCGCCCAGGATCACATCCCCCGGCGCACAAAACGTCTGGCCCCGATAGCCATACAACGCCGGCGACATGGGCACCGTCACCAGCCCCGACGGCTTCATCACCTCCACCGACTCCATCCACTGGCACGTGCTCCCCTTCACCGTGCCCGCATTCATATAGATCGCGCCGCCCACCGACCCCGGAATCCCCGTGAAACCGCCCACACCCTCATAATTGTGGGCCAGCATCACATTCTGGACCATATCATCCAGCTCGCGACCCGATCCCACATAATACTTGTGCTCCCCCACCGCCTCCATCCGGCGCAACTCCGTCGTAAACAACACGATGCCGTCAAAGCCCGCGTCGTTAATCAACACATTCGAACCGCCCCCCAGGATCAGCTTCTTCCCCGACTGCGCCTGCATCCAGCGATACGCCAGCTCCACCTCCACCTCATCCCGGGGCAACAGCGCAACCTTCGCCGGCCCCCCGATGTTGTACAGGGTGCAAGGCGCCAGCGGATAATCAAGACGAGCAAAATCAAAGGGTGGTGTGTTCATGGCAAGTAGCATACCGCATATGGGATCCGAGTTCCCAGTGGGAGGCTAATTTACAACCAATCCTTACCACGATGGCAATCAAAAAGATCGCGCAAGCTGGGAGCGCTGGCATCCCTGCCGGCACCATGCACCAAAGGTGCATGCGAATAGACCCAATGCTCAAATTCACCTCCGGTGAATACCGGCGGGCCGTCGGCGCTCCATGAATGCGTATCCCCGTATCAATGAAAGAGGCCCGCCCAATCACCACCCATTTTCCATTGTCCATTGTAAATTGAAAACATTCGCCCGATGCCACGCCAACAACCCCGGATCCGGCAAAAACCGACGCGGCATCCGCAACACCGCCCAGTACCGCGTTCAACCACGGCGCAGACTCGGCGCACCCAGCTTCGTAGAAGCGGAAGTCATTAGCCTGGGGTGAAGCGCAGCGAAACCCCAGGTAAACGCATCTCCACGTTTCGAATCCGCGAAGCGGATGACAGAGTATCCCGCTCTGCGCCTGAGCGCCCCGCCCGACAGAACACCCGCCAAGTCATGGATGTGTCGTCTGTTGTTTGTTGTCCATTGTCCATTGTCAATTGAAAACATGCTCCCGATGCCACGCCAGCAACCCCGTCTTCGGCCTGAAAGGCCAGCACAGCCACAGCCCTGGGCAACGCACACATGGGAACCCCACGACTTCTTACGGCCGGAAAGGCCAGCACAGCCTTAGCCCTGGGCAACGCACAGGGGAAATCGCCCCCCACGTACCAGCCCTGTAGGGGCGACACAACGCTTGACACGCCCCCCCGGCGGAGCATGACAAGCCCCATCGGAACCAACTAAGCTCGACTACGCAAGTATCGACAACGCCAACTAAAAGATTGCCAAACGCTCGGTTTGTATTTGAAGATCCGCGGGCATCGGATGAAGTAGCTTCCAGACGAAACTTATGGGGCGTTCACCGGAGTGACTCTGGTAAACGGCAGGGCCCAAGAAGCTGAATGGCATCGCTCGTCCTTTTACTTTTGCATGCTCGCGCACAAACAAGAGTATTGTATGCCCGTACTTTTCGTGATTTATGTAGCGCTGGCCGGTATTGGACGCAATCGACGTTACGCTCTGGCTTTGCCAATGAAAATGGGATTCGTCAATCGCGTAGTCTTCATACATTGTGGTTGGAGAATAGCGGGCGTCCGTCTTGTTCAATGTGACGAAAAAGAGGTCTGCCGCCAGATCCTTGACGTGGAGCACCCCCTCTCGAAATGGGGTTATACGCTCGGTGCTGAGGTGCCCAAGGGCTGCGCGGATCTCACTTATAAGATACTGGGAGTGAAGCTGGAGGGGGCAGAAAAAGGGAAGTTGAAGGTCTACTATGAGATGTCTCATCTGACTCGCTTTGTATTTCAGCAGATCAATAAACTCTGCTCTCAATGTCTGATTGCGCTTCAGTAAGTCCGCGAGCTTCGCCAAGCCGAAAACGTCTCCGCCCTCGCCAAGAAGTGCGAAATAGAGCATCTGGAGTCGGCGCGCAACTTCCTGATCGTCCTCGCCCGGCATACTGCACCCCTCTTCGATCCATTTCAGGAGCACTCGCATGTACAGAAGATCGTCAATATGCTGAAAACGTCGCAACCCTTTCTCAAATACTTGTTCATCCGGATCTTTGAACTCCTTGAGAACACCGGCTTGTTGACACAGGCGCGACCATGTCGCACGCCGATAGATATCATCTGTTTCTAGGCGATGAAACTCGAGAAAATTCCCGAGAGTAAGTTCTTTTCCGGACTCTTCTGAAAAACTTCCGATTCTCTGCACAATCTGAGACTTGTTTGAAGCAATTGATCGCCGAATATTCTCCAGAATGTATTCTCGAGCTTTGCGCTCAAGCGTTATCGTGCAACCAGATGGCAGATGGGGGAAACCGCAATCAATCTCTTGATCAAGCGAGCCGGCCTCCGAATTGAGCAGTGCTCGGAACAGTATGTCGTATCGAAAATTTCGATGAGATTGTCCGACAAAATCCAGAACTGTCAGACAATCCTTGGCGTCATCAAGCCGAAGTCCGCGACCCAACTGTTGAAGGAACACCGTTAATGAGTCCGTTGGTCGCAAAAATAGCACTGTGTCAATGGAAGGTATATCCACGCCCTCGTTGAAAAGATCGACAACGAAGATAAAATTTATCTCCCCATCACAAAGTCGCTTCTTGACAGTGTTTCTCTCCGACGTCGCCGAATCTGCGGTCAAACACACCGATGGGATCCCCTTCTCACAAAACACGTCGCACATAAACGCTGCATGCGCTTTGGAGACACAGAATCCCAGCCCCTTAACCCTCCGAATGTCAAGAACGGTCGCTATGGTCTTCTCGAGAATTCGACTGGCGCGAAGCATGTCACCAGTAAGTATGTTTTCCAGGTCCTTACGGTCATAGCCGCCACATCGCCATTTAACTTGCGAGTAGTCAATGGAGTCCGATATCCCAAAATATTGAAATGGGCAGAGGAGCTTACGATTGATGGCATTGGGAAGACGAATCTCAGCACTAATGTGCCCACCAAAGTATCGATAGATATCCAACCCGTCTGCACGTTCTGGGGTCGCTGTAAGGCCCAACAAGACAATCGGATTGTAGTAGTCCAATAAAGTTGAATAGCTTGGTGCGCAAGCATGGTGAAACTCATCCACCACGATGTAATCATAGAAGTTGGACGAAGTTTCCTGATCAAGGTCTCTTGAGTTAAGAGACTGAATCGAAATGAAGAGTTGCTCCAACTGCGCTGGCTTGTGCCCTGCAACAAGCAAGTCACCAAAATTCTGGTCTCGTAAGACAGCACGATAGGTATAAAGTGCCTGCTTTAGGATTTCTTCTCGGTGTGCAACAAAAAGAAATCGTGGTTCCCGGTTCGGATTGTCTCGTTTCACCTTGTCTCGCCATTGACGATAGTCAAAGGCAGCAATCATGGTCTTTCCGGTACCTGTCGCCGCGACTACCAAATGCCGAAATCGATTGTGAACACTGCGCTCGACCTCAATTCGCTCAAGCACTTCTTGCTGAAACGTGTA
>JBHEKR010000375.1:0-7961 GCA_041859365.1 Candidatus Hydrogenedentales bacterium | reverse complement strand
CGAAGGCGGATTCCGGGAAGTCCTGCTGCAACTGTTGGTATGCCGCGAGGGAAGGCTCGGCCCAGCCGAGCTTGTCGTAGACCTCGGCGGCGCGGAAGCGGCTCTCGCCCCGCATGGCTGCGTCGCCGCTGCTGTTGGCCGCGGCGGAGAAGGCGACCGCCGCGCTTTCGGCATCGTTGGCGGCGAGGTGGGCGAAGCCAAGTTGGTATTGCGCGTAGGGCGCGAGCGGGTTGTCGGCGAGACTCTCGGCGAGGGTCTGAAAAGCGGTGATCGCCTGGGTGTGCAGGTCCTGGGCAAAACGGGCCTTGCCCGTGTAGTACAAGGCGCGCGCGCGCCACTCGGGCGTGACGGCGGCATCGCACAGCGGGGCCAGCGTCTGCACGGCCTCGTCGTGGCGCTTGAGAAAATAGAGTTCCTCCCCCACGCAGATGCGCGCTTCGAGGGTGGCCTGTTCGTCGAGGCCGCGCTGGAGCGCCTGCTGGAAGGCGTCGACCGCCTGCTGGTATTGCTGGGCCGCGTAGGCGGACTGCCCCAGACGCAGCCAGGCCTCCTTCACGTGGGGACCTTCGGGGAAGGTCTTCAGGTACTGCGCATACTCCGTGGCGGCCTCGCCAAAGAACTCGCGAACAAAGAGGCCGTTGGCGTAGTCGATGGCGACCTGCTCGGGGCTGTCCTGCGCGGGCGCAGCCAGCGGAAGGAGACATAGGAGGAACACCAGGAGACGGCGCATATCAAGGCTGCCCTCCCTGCTGTTCTTCCGAGAGCGCACCGAAGGAGATGTTCTGAATGTCGGCCTTGCCGCAGGCGTCAAGCACCTGCATCATCGCGGCCCAGTTCACATTGCGATCACCGCGCACTATCACCGCGCCACCGGGGAAATACTCCGCCACGCGCTTGAGCACGGACTCCAGCTCGACGGCGTCCATCTCGCGCTCGTTTACGACGATGACGCCGTCGGCGCGGACGTTGATGATGATCTCGCCCTGGGCGCGCTCGGAGGTCTCGGCGGTCTGCGCGGTGGGCAGAGCGATGTCGATCTCGCTTTCCAGTGCGCCGTAGGTCGAGGTGACCATGAAGAAGATGAGCGTGAGGAAAACGATGTCAATGAGCGGGGTCATCGGGATGCCCTCGCTCTCGCCTTGCATCTGGCGGCCAAACTTCATGGGCGCTTCGCCTCGGTGATCAACTCGACAAATTCACTGGCCTCGCCCTCGACGGCGGCAATGATGCGGATAACGCGGCCGCGCAGATAGTAGTAGATGACCATGGCGGGAATGGCGACGACGAGGCCGCCGGCCGTGGTGATCATGGCCATGGAGACGCTGTAGGCCATGGTGAGCCCCTTGACCTGGGCGCTGTCGAAGGCGATGGCGCTGAAGGCCTGCATCATACCCCAGACAGTGCCGAGCAAGCCCAGGAGCGGCGCAATATTGGCGATGTTGTTGAGATAGGAAATGCGCTGCCAGAGGGCCGCAGCGCGGCGCTCGCCTTCACTTTCCATAGCTTCCTGAATGACAAAGCGGTCATGGCCCGCCTTCTTGATGCCCGCGCGCAGGACGCTCGCAATCATCTCGGGGCGGCGCTCGCACATCTGAAACGCCTCGCGCAGCTCGTTCCGGGCGATTTGGGCCTGAAGCCGGGAAATGAGCAGTGCGGGCACTTCGCGGCGCTGGGTCAGCGTAAAGAAGAGGTAGAGCGCCCAGACGAGCGCCAGGAAGCCCAGGCCCATGATGACCCACAGGATAACGCCGCCCTGCTCGATCATGGTCATGAGCGTGAGCTGGTCGGTCATCTTGGGAAGAGCTTGCGCAGGGTCCTGCGCCAGGGCAGCGCCCGCCGCCGCAAGGACGCACACCGCGCCGAAACACTGTCTAAGCACGCGCATTCGCCGAGGCTCCTGTAGCTGAGGGGAGGCCGGGGACCGGCCGAAGTTGGCCGGGTCCAACGGTCTGACCGCGACCGCATGACCGGTATTATGCCCTTGCGGCGGAAAAGGTTGCAAAGATTCCCAGGGTGGTCGCCGCATTGATCCAGCGGTAACCTCGGCGTCGGTGATGCTTTCTCCCGACGTGTGGCCCCCACACGCGCAGCCGCAACGCAGAACCAAATCCAATGCACGCATGAACCGCCCCGCCATGCTCAACGTGCCTGTGTCCGCAGGAGGTGGACACCGGCGCGTTGCCGTGGCGGCCCCATCGCGGCTCCCATGAGCGGCGCAATACTTAGAACGCGACGGCATTCTGCGGACTGTAAAATGTGTTGTCTATATAAACAGAATTTCTCCGTACCCGCAGGGCACAGCGCCTTCAGGAAGACCTCCACCTTCCGCTTGAATTGTATTTCGTGCCGTATAATCAATACTGAATGCATTCGCTGCGACCGCTCCGAAATTCTATCGGCCTAAACATTTTCATTGCTTTTGAAGCGGAAACGTGCTATTACGATGTAGGCAACACGTTCTGATTCCACCATAGGAACAGGGCGTGTACAAGGGGGTTGGCATGGGGATGCCTGCCGCATTCTAGGGGTAATCAGGTGGAACGCGATCGCAATC
Organism: Candidatus Hydrogenedentales bacterium; assembly: GCA_041859365.1. Lineage (GTDB taxonomy): Bacteria > Hydrogenedentota > Hydrogenedentia > Hydrogenedentales > JAEUWI01 > JAEUWI01. Next base: position 5,407 of record JBHEKR010000375.1, on the reverse strand, counting down.
TGCTCTTCGGCATTTTCGCAGTCCAGATCAAAGGGGTCAGCCCCAATCAGATCGTGGAAGCGGGCGCGGCTTGGGCCGTGGATCCGGCGCAGTCCCTCTCAAAGCGCCTCGTGCAGCAGGGCGCGCTCACCCATGCGGATGCCAAGCTCATCGATCAACTGGTCGACGTGGCGATCGCCGCCAATCACGGTGATGCCTCACAAGCCCTGGAAGCACTCGGTGGCGAGGACCGGGTCGACAAGACCTTTCACGGCAGCCTGGTTCGCACACCGTCCGGCGGGATGGAAACCCGGCCGATGGTCTTCGATTCGATCTTCGGGGATCCCGCGGTCCTCCTGTCGGCCGCAGAGGAGCGGCCCGGACGGTACAGCCACATCTCTGAGTATGGCCGGGGCGGCATGGGCCGCGTGCTCCTGGTGCACGACGAGCAGATGGGGCGCGATGTTGCGCTGAAGGAATTGCTGCCGGACAGCGAGGGCGAGACCCGGGGCATGAACAGCCCGGTGCGCTACATGACGCAATTCGCGGCGCGCTTCCTCCAGGAAGGCCGCATCACGGCTCAACTGGAACACCCTTCGATTGTCCCGGTGTACGAGCTGGGCCGGCGCAGCAATGGCACGCTCTACTACACGATGAAACTCGTGCGCGGCGAAACGCTCTCGAAAGCGCTGAAGACGTGCAAGACACTCGAAGATCGCCTTGCGCTGCTGAGCAATTATGTGGACGTGTGTCAGGCCATTGCCTATGCGCACAGCCGCGGGGTGCTGCACCGCGACATCAAGCCAGCCAACATCATGGTGGGTGCGTTTGGCGAGACGGTCGTGCTCGATTGGGGCCTTGCGAAGGGACGCGACGTCGAGGATCCGGATCCCAAGGAATTCGCCACGTCCATCCGCAGCATGCGCCTCAAAGAGAAAATGCAGCCCGATGTGACGCCCTTTGAAACGCGTGCGGGCGACGCCGTGGGCACCCCAAACTACATGTCACCGGAGCAGGCCGAGGGGCGCGCTTTCGACATCAATGAACGTTCGGATATCTACTCCCTCGGCGTGGTGCTGTATGAACTGCTCACCGGCGAGGTGCCGTTTGACGGCAAGAGCGTGGAGCAGATTGTCTGGCGCCTGCTGAACGAGAGCCCGCGCGAAATCAAGTCGCTGGCGCCGAATGCGCCGCCGGAATTGATCGAAGTCTGCAAGAAGGCGATGCACCGGGATCCAGCCCAGCGCTATGCCTCCGCCTCCGAGCTCGCCAGCGAGATCACGCGCTTCATGACGGGCAGCGTGGTGCAGGCCTACAAGTACAGCCCCGCACAGATCCTCAAGCGCTTCTACAGCCGCCACCGGCTTGCCCTGAACACTGCGGCGGTCAGCTTCGCCGCGATGCTGGTCTTTGGCGCCTTCTCCTATGTGAACATTCTACAGGCGCGCGACAGCGAGCGCGCACAGCGCCTCATCGCCGAGGAGGCCCAGCGCACCGAGGCCGAAGCCCGCGCCGAGGCCGAGGCGCAAACCTACGTCGCGCAATTGCGGCTCGCGCAGTCCTACATCGAAGATCAACAGATGCCGCTGGCGGACGACGCGCTGGAGAAAGCCCCCGCGCACCTGCGCGATTGGGTCTGGGGCTATCTCAAGAACCAGGCCAACCAGTCGATCTTCAAGGTGCAATCCGAGAAGTCTGTGATCTTCTGGGCAAAATACGACCCCGCGGGAAAATTCATTGTGGCGCTGCGCAATCCCGAGCCGCCGGGGATGTGGGACGCCGAGAACGGCGCGCATATCCGGGACTTCGAGGGCGACGAGGCCGTTTATAACAGTGCCGCGTTCAACGAGGACGGCACCCGATTTGCCGCGATTGGCGAGAGCGGCCTGGACGTGTGGGATACCACCACCGGCAAGCGACTGCACCGCTTGCAGCACACGGCCATGGGCTACGATCTCGTGTTTGTTCCCGGGAGCACCGAACTCTGGGGTAGCTACGACGATGGCAAGCTCGTGGCATGGGATCACGGCACGGGCGCCGTGCTGCGCAGCCTGGACACCGGGGCCGGGCCCATCGGCCAGCTGCGTATGGCGGGTAACAGCCTGCTGGCAGCGAACGACAGCCGCGAGGTCCAAGCGTGGGATCTCGCCGCCGGAAGTCGTCTCTACACGTTGGCGGGGCAAGCAGTCTGGCCTGCGCCCGATGGAAAGACCTTCCTCACCAACCGGGACAACGCCGTCCATCTTGTCGACACGGCTACCGGCACCGATATCCGCGTGCTCGAAGGCCACACCTCCGGCATCATGGACGCCTCCTTCAGCAGCGATGGCCGAAAGATTCTGACGTCTTCCTACGATCAGACCGTGCGACTGTGGGCGTTGGACGCGCCGGCAGAAGATCGCACCTTCCAACTGCCGGGTGATCGGGCTGCATTCGCCTACTTCATCGACGAAGGCAAACGGGTCCTGGCCTGCGGCGGATTGAATCGCTACTACGTCTGGGATGCGAAGACTGGGCACCTGGTCACGGAGTTTACTGGAAATAATTTCTCGGTGACCCTGGCCGACTATTCGCCGCGACGTGGGCAACTCTTGACATCCACAGCGTTTCACACGCTTGAGGTATTCAACCCCCTGCGGCCGGAGACGATGAACTTCACCTGGAACGTTCCTACGCAGGCGCCCGTTACGGCGAACTGGCAGTATGCCCAGATGGACACGAGCGGAAGACGGGTTGCCTGGTCGAACCCGGGAGAAATACAGGTCTTCGAGTTAGATCAGCAGCGGCCCCTGACGCGTATCGCCGTACCAATGGCCAACCAGACCCCGTTCAAGTTTGCGCCAAGCGGAAAGCTCGTCGCGTATTGGAACAAGGATTCAATAACCACCCTTGCTTCTGCCGATAGCGGAGAGACGTTGGCGCTCCTCAGCGTGCCAGACGCCGTCGTCCTTTGCGCGGCCTTTAGCCCCGACGAGAGCGTTCTCGCCACCGGGGATGCCTCCGGAAGCATTCGACTGTGGAACGTCGGGACGGGCGAACTGCTTTCGACCTTCCCACAGCCCAGCATTGTCCGTGCACTGACCTTTTGCCCGGAAGAGAATGTACTGGCGGCCGGCTGCGACGATGGGCAGGTGCGACTGCTCGACACGAAGTCTGGTACTGCACTGCGTTCGTTTGTTGCATCGCCGTCGCCCATCCTTGAGTTGGCCTCCCAAAAAGTTGGTGGAATGCTGGCGACTGCCGCCAGAAATGGCGCTGTGGGTCTATGGAACCGGGAGACCGGCGAGCAGATCGCGTACTTCCCCATGGAGGAAGCGTACAGTCCACTGGACGCTGTGACGCTCAGTATTGTCTTTAGTTTGGATGACAAACACATGGTGGCTCGCGGCAACTTCTATCCAGTATCCGTTGTGGACGTGGCCCGCGCACAGATTGTCCTGCGCATCCCCGAGGCAGCAAACTTCTTTCTTCTGCCGGATCTTCAGGCGGCAATCACCCTGTCGCCAGATGGTGTCCTTCGCAGCTTGCGCGCCACGATTTAGTCGCCGTGCAAAAATTGACTCGTGCGTAGGCAGAAGACGCCGACAAATGAATGGAGCACAGCGAAAGACGTAGTTCTACTTAGGCTCGACGGGGCGGGGAAACCAAGTACCCGCGCTACAGACATCTCGGTAGCACCCGATGGCATCTAGAGTTTAACCGTTGGGCGTGTCTTTGGACTCGCATGCGAATAGAACGGTGTAACGACGAAGCACTTCATCCACACAACAATCAATGGGAGACGGTATCGAATGCGAGAGAAGAATTGGTTCTTTGGATTGGTCATGCTTGCCAGCCTCACTGTCGCCAGCGGCGCCTTCGGCACCGATATCTGGGACAGGATCAGCGCTGACGTCACGGCACGGAAGGCATACGAGAAGGTTCCCACAGGTGAGAACGCAACGTGGATCAAGCCAGGAAATCGGCTGCCTACCAATGAAAACCCTGAGTGTGGCAAGTACGGCGACCTCTTCCGGTTCAGCTTTGCAATAGCGGGTGAGCATAATTTCTTGCACCTGCTGGACCCAGCAACGACACTTCAATCGGTAGTCGCGGATTGGAAAAAGATTGCTGATGGGTTGACTAAAAACGACTATCCAGACACCCCAACATGGTCATTGGGTGCCGCCAAAACGAAACTAGACGAAATCATTGCCGAACTCGCTAAGGGCGGAGATATCAAATTCTCTGACTACTTAAAAGTGCATGATAGTTACCCTGATGTACGTAAGTTGTTGACCGATTTTCGAAATGTTTTTGCTCCAGGCCTAGGATGTATAGGGTTGAACACTCAGGCTGAAATCAACAAACTCGCAGTTCTGCTCGGGGACGGGGGACTGCTTCTCCCTCTCAAGGAGAGCGGCATTGGTGATATGACCTTAACTCAGCTGTATCACACGCCGGCGGTCAGTCGCGATATGGCGGGAACAGGTCCGTACATCAGCGATATGACGATATCCATCGTCGCTCAGGCTCAAGAGATTGGACTTTTGGTTGTACCAAAAGAATGTGGGTCCAATGAGGCAAGGGCCGCTGTCGTTCCAAGCTGCTGTTGCAACAACGTGAACCATGGCGCCAAGTATCGGACCTGTACGCCACTGACCGGTGGTGGAACCAACTGCAATACCTGCGGCACCGCCTGTTGTCTTGCTGGCGTGACCTGGTGTATAGCGGGACACGCGGTCCACTAAGCACCTAGACTTCACTGCGCTCAAAGTGTGAAAGCCCCGGGCAACGCATGCGTCGCCCGGGGCTTCTTACTATTTCAACTTCGATTGGAACTTCATTCGACTTCTAACTTCGTCATCAAGCTCACACCCCGAACAACGGATCAAAGAACTTCGTGATCAAATGGGCGTAGGCGCGGCTGATGGGGTGTTCGCCCGGGTAGCGCGAGAAAGCGACGTGGCCGTCGAGGTAGAGGACGTTGGAACCGCCGGGGAGGTGGTTAAAGCCTTCGCGGGTGGTGTTGATGGCGATACGATCCCACATGATCGGGACGGTGCTTTGGGCCTCGGCCGTGGCGGCGGGGTTGTTGATGTCGGTGATGTAAAAGCGCTCGATGCCTTCGCGGAGACGATAGACTGGGCGCTCGGTGGCGGCGGGGTCCACATCGGTGTAATTCAAATCCTTGTCAAAGGGCTCTTGATTGCCTTCGACAAAGTTGTAATTTTCAAAGAGCACTCCGGTGAAGGTGTTCCCGTCTCCGAAGGTGAGGGCAAAGCGCGGGTTAACGACGCTGTCCGGGGGGTTGGCATTGGGGTCCTCCCCGGCAAGGACCAGGTGCTCCTCCAGGAGTGCCCATCCAAAATAGACGTAGGAGTCTACCGTCGTCGCGCAGGGGTCGATGGGGTTGTCCGGATTGTCGTCGAAGTGGAAGTCATACTCG
>JBHEKR010000297.1:0-6016 GCA_041859365.1 Candidatus Hydrogenedentales bacterium | reverse complement strand
ATCAACCGGCCCACTCGAAGGCACCAACAACAAGATAAAAACGATGAAGCGACAAGCCTATGGCTTTCGCGATACCGAATTTCTCAAGCTCAAAATCATGGCGCTTCACGAAACAAAGTACGCTTTAATCGGATGAACCCGTTGATTTGACCCGGTCGCGCGATGTAGGGCGCATCGGGGAAGAGGGCCTTGATCTCGGGGATGAGGGGGCCGTTTGGGCCGTCTTCAAAGCTGGTGGTCAGAATCGTGGGCAGCTTGAAATACTTCGCGGAGTCCGCCAGGGCCATTACATTGTTCTTGAATTCATCGGGAGAGAAATCGCCTACGATATTGCAGAGTCCCGACTGGTGATCCACCAGCAGTACCGCTGCGTCATCCTTGTCCAGTCTCCGGTAGGTGTAGTTGTTGCTCATGATGTTTGCTCCTTTGGGTGGGTGCCGATTCACTGTGCCAAACCTGAGACTGGAGTATAGCACCATGGCTTTCGGATCATCCCGTCCAGTGGGTGTGCCGAGGGATGGGCGGCATCATCCTGGTAGCGCTCTTCAGGCAGTGTTCAATGCGCAGTGTTCAATGCGCTGGCGCCCGCGATAGCGCGCAAGATACACTAGGCGCATTGCGGCGAGTGCACGGCAGCGTCATTGCGCGGTTGTTCCTTGACGGCAGGCAGTACAGGCGAATTAACGCCGAGTTCCCGATCCTTAAGCGATCTCCCTGGCTTTCCTGAGCGCGGTGACTTGCGAGAAGGGCGGGTGGGCGTTTCTTCTTTCAGGATGGCAACGGGCACGCCTTCCGGGAGCGCTTGAGAAGTGCCAGCGATGGCGTTCAATGAGGCATCGGAAGTTATGGAAAGGGAGTCCAAACGGAATGGTTAAGAAATTCATAACAGGTTTTCTCACAGTGACTTGGAGTGAGCGTGTCGCGCGGCTTTTGCGCGTGGCGAGATTTCGGGGTATACTTTCTCCAGTGGCGTTACAGGCCACCAATGCGAGACCTGTTTTCACGACCTTGCTTGGCACCGACGTGTTTGCAGACAACGTAGAAAGGTTGGGAAATCATGTCGTTTTCAATCCTTGTCGCTCTTCTGCTCTACTCGGGCGCCCATCTACTTTCTACCCACGCTCCACTCCTGAAGGCCACCGTGTTGGCGCGCGGCCGTCGACGTCGCCTCAAGCGTCGCGCCCGTCAGTGGTACGGCGACTGACCGGACTCTTCGGAGTAGCCCAGACCTTAGTGCTCATCGGCGGGTTCGCCCTCATGCTGGCGGGTTGCCCGACGCCGCCCGACGATGTGGCCGTGCCCGATTTGTCCGGTTCCACCGAGGCGGAGGCGGAAACGCTTCTCCTTGATGCCGATCTGGTGCTGGGCGCCGTGACCGAAGCCCACCACGATACCATCCCCCTAGGACAAGTCATCTCCCAGAATCCCGCAGCCGGCGCTGAAGTCGCGGTGGGTTCGTCCGTCTCCATAACGATATCGCTGGGCCACGATCATGGCGGAGAAGGAGAAGGTGAGGGAGAAGGTGAAGGCGAAGGCGAGCTCGTATCCCTCTGGTCCGACGCGGCCACCTGGGGAGGCGCGGTGCCCGCGGCGGGTGAAGATGTCACCATCGACACCGACATGCATGTATTGCTGGACGTCAGTCCACCTGCCCTCGGCGAGATTACGGTATTGGGCACGTTGGAAATCGACGATGCCGATCTTGAACTTACGGCCGAGGCCATCATGGTTCACGGTGAATTGATCGCGGGTTCCGAAGTTGATCCTATCGAACACAGCGTGACCTTCACCCTCACGGGGGCGATTGGCCAGGACATCATGGGCATGGGGACGCGAGGCATCATGGTGATGAATGGCTCGCTGGAGCTCTTCGGCACCCCGCCCGCCGTCACGTGGACGAAGATCGATGCCCATGCGGAGGCGGGCGCCACATCCCTCTTGACCCTTCAGGAGACCGACTGGAACGCGGGCGACGAAATCGTCCTCGCACCGACGGACTGGTATGGCGTGTCCGAAACGGAAGTGCGGACGCTCGGGCCGGTCACGGGCAATGCCGTGTCCCTCGAGACTCCTCTGGAGGACTTCCACTGGGGGCGCCTGCAGTACGTCACCGCCGAAGGCATGAGCCTTGATCCGACGAGCGTGATCACCCCTGATCATCCCGACACGCCCGTGGTGCTGGATGAGCGCGCGGAGATCGGCAATCTCACCCGCAACATCGTTATCCAGGCGCCCGACGATACGCTCTGGCAAGAAGAAGGCTTCGGCGTCCATGTCATGATGATGCAGCACGGTTCGTCGGCCCGGGTGGACGGCGTGGAATTTCGCCGGGGCGGACAGCGTGGTCGACTGGGGCGCTACCCCTTCCACTGGCACATGCTCAGCTACGACGGCGTGAATTTCCTCGGCGACGCCGACGGCCAGTTTATCCGCAATTCGACCATCAACCAATCCGCGAGTCGCGGCATTGTGGTCCACGGCACCAACGGCGTGCTGGTCCAGAATAACATCGTTTACAGTACTCATGGGCATGGCATCTTCACGGAAGACGCCGTGGAGCGGCGCAACACTTTTGACCGCAATCTGGTGCTCCATGTGCGTAATCCCGAGCCGGAAGACGCACTGAAACAGCACGAGATCTTTGGCGACGGAGGCTCCAGCGGATTCTGGATTGCCAACCCGGACAACGTCACCATCAACAACGCCGTGGCGGATTGCCGGGGCTTCGGCTACTGGCTCGCCTTTCCCGCCAATCCCTGGGGACCTAATATTGGCGTGGCCATGCGGCCGAATCGCCTTCGGTTTGGCGCTTTCGGCGACAACAGTACCCACACCAGCGGCGCCGAAGGCATCATGCTCGACTTTGTCGAGATCGACAATGCGGGCAACGTCTTTCCCGCGCAGTACATATCCACCATCGACGGGGTCGAACCGGTATACCCCCGCGCCAACATGCGCCGTTTCGATCTCACACGTCTTACCACGTGGAAGAGTGGACGCAGCGGCATCTGGGATCGCTCAAGCTGGCCCACCAACTCCGGTATCATCTCCGCCGACAACGCGGGTCGCTTCTTTGCGGGTGCGGGCGAGGATGGCATCATCGAGCACTCCCTCGCCATCGGCGACAGCCTGAACAGCGCCACACCGCGCCCGGACGCCTATGTTGAGGCGCTGGGCGGCACCGAGATCCCGACCGCCTTCGCGACCTATCACAGCACCTTCGATATTCGCGAGAACATCGTCGTGAACTTCCCCCTCGTGCCCGACGAGCGCAGCGGGGTCTTCGCCACAGACGATTACTACATCCGACCCGTGGAAAAGGGCCAGACGCGCAACACGGACAATCTCCTCATCAACAGTCACCCCGGCTACCGTTCGCGCTCGAACTTCGACCACTTCGTCCTCGCGGGCGCGCTGCTTGATCCCCATGGATTGTGGGGGCCGGCGGGACAGTTCATTGTCTACGACGAGCCCTTCCTGACCCACGGCCTGATCGTGACTCCCGTCGCCCCCGGCGCGGGAACGGGCGGCGTCAGCGTGCCCGGGCCCTTCTACGGCATCACAGAGTTTGTCATCAACAATTTGCGCCCCTACTACCATCCCCTCATGGCGGTGCAGGCGACCCGACTCGACCCAGACACCTTGGCGCCCATCGATACGTGGAGCATCACCGAGGCCGCAGAGGACTGGCTGCTCTCACCCTTCCGTCATTTTGCGGCCCACGCCAGTGGGATTTATCTTGTGGAGTTTCCCGGCTCGCCCATGCCGGTGGATTTCCAACTGAACTTCGAGAACATGCTGGAGCCGCAGGACACCTTGGTCATTGGCATCCAGTTCAGCGGCGATGTGACGCCCGAAGTGTCGGTGGAGTCCTACGGGCGCTTTCAGCCCTACAACGTAGTGGACTCGCTGCAAGCGGTGCGCGACTCGGCGGGCGAGACCTGGTGGCAAGACACCGAGAATGACCGCGTGTGGGTGAAGCTGCGCGGCGGCTTCTGGCAGTTCTGGGATCTCACCGGAGAAGAGGCCGTACCCAGCAATGATGAGTTGCTTTATGAGAACACGACGCTCCACCTGGATGGGGAGTGAGGGGGAAAAGAAATCAGACCGATCAGACTGACCTGATCAGTCAGATCGGTCAGATTCCATCCCCGATTGCCCCCAGTGCGGCAAGCCCATGGTCCTGCGCACCGCAAAACAAGGTAAAAACACCGGCCAGTCCTTCTGGGGTTGCACCGGTTATCCCGAGTCCATGGGCGTGGCCCGCGTGTGAACGGGACCGTCCTGAACGTAAGAAAACGTTGTGAACGGAAGGTGGCCTTTGATCACACTCATTTTCCGGCGCGCCGCAACTCACTTGGCGTTCGGGACCGTCCCGCGTTTTCAAAATCGGGGGACGGTCCCGCACGTTGAGGAGGGCCTCGCCCGGTCGTATTGTGGCTGGATAGAAGAATGTACTACCGCAGACCGGGTGCCCTTGCGTGCAGGACGGTCCCCTCGCGGTCCTGCGTTTTTATTCAGACCTGCCCCGCCCGCTTGTTTGCTCGCGCTTCCTTGCCGTAGTTGTTCCGGAAATACGCCATCACCCGGTTGCCGCGCTGGAAGGGCAATACTTCCAGCACAGTGAAGGTCACGTCGTCGTCCGCTTCGGCTGGATTGGCCAGGTGATCGCGCAAGACCTTCAACAGGCCCGACGCAATGTCGCCGGGCCCCGCGCTGCTGTCGGGGAAGCGACCCGGCGTCCACAGTGTGTCGGCCAACTGACGCCCGGTCGTATCGTGGGCCTCGGTCAGGCCATCGGTGTGAATCAGCGGGCGGTCGCCGGGGTGCAGCCGCGCCTTGCCGACGGAATAGCGCGCGTTCGCCGTTACAGCGAGCGGAACGTTCCACGGCGTTGATTTATCCCGCGCATGGACTTCCAGGGCTTCCCAGTGATCGGAGCCCGCCCGGCAGATGCGCAGGTGGGGATGGCCCGCGTTGCAGAAGACGAGCCGTCCGTTCAGAGAGTTGTAGCTGAAGCACAACGCCGTGGACATGAGGCACAGTCCTCGCTTCACCGCGCGCTGGTTGACTTCGCGCAGTACGCCCGAGGGGCTGTGGCGGTTCATATGGGCCGAGAAAACCTGCTCCAGCCAGACAGCGAAATCCGCCACGCCTTCGCCGTGCCCCCGCACGTCGGCGATGCACATCCGCGACATGATTCCCGCGCCGCAGGCCGAAAGGTAGTAAAGGTCGCCGCCCACGTGGCTGTCTTTGGGAATAGCATGCAGCACCCCCGCCAGTCCGGGCATCACAATCGGCATGGCGGTCTGGGCGTTCCCGCCCCAGATCTTGCGACAGGCCAATTGGACGGCCTGTCCATTTTCGGGGGGGTGATTCGTCGTGTGGGGGAGTTGCATGGCCGCAAGCATAGCACAGGCGGCAGGTTGGCGCGATCAGCGTGTTCCATTTTCAGCGGCGTTCCGGGATTTGACACGCGGCGAAATCGGTGTTACTATACCGTCCAGACGGTTTAGTAACTCCAAAACGAGGTGGAAATGGTAAGACCCAGTTGCCGAGATCTGATGCTTGACGCGGCTGAAGTACTGTTGACCGAACAGGGCGCGTGGCGCCTCACTCTTGATTCAGTTGCGGAACGCGCACAGGTCAGCAAGGGCGGTCTCCTCTACCATTTTCCCAGCAAGGATGCCCTGCTCCAGGCCCTGGTGGACCGTCTGATAGAGAAGGGCAGGGAAAAGCGTCAGGCGCGGCGTGCGGCCTATGGCGATGGCCCGGAGGCCATGCTGAGGGCCGACGTCGAAGGCGCCCTGCTCGACGAAGAGCGCAATCCCCCGCTCTGTGCCGCACTCGTCGCCGCTCTGGCCAATTGTCCAAATCTCAAAGCTCCCATACTGAAGTTTCATGAACAGCGAATTTCAGATCTGGAAATGCTGGATGTTGATCAGGACGAGGCGAATATCCTGCTGCTCGCGGCGGATGGCCTCATGCTGATGGAATCCTTGAATGTATCCCCTTT
>JBHEKR010000260.1:0-3346 GCA_041859365.1 Candidatus Hydrogenedentales bacterium | reverse complement strand
CGACGCCCCGACAGTTCTCTTAGGCCCAAGCTTCGTAAACGCGCTCAAGCTCGCGCTTCCAGAACAATTTCCAGTAGGGCGCCTTTGATTCCGGGTCGAGCTTGTCGGCCTTGCGGACGCGCTGGTGCTTGTCGGCGAACTCGAAGAACGCCTTCGCGGGCATACCAGTCGAGTTGACGACAACAGCAGTCAGCATTGGACTCTCGTCGCAAAGCTCACCGGTATTGATGCTGTCCAGAATCAGGGCGAGACAGGCCGTCCGATAGATTGTGTCCGGCCATTCCAGCAGCGCCATAAGCTCACTGTGCTGGACGAGGGTGCCTGTCTTCGCAGCTTCAACGAGCCGATTGCGAACACGGCTGCGGAAGTCCTCGGCTGCCCGAGGGTTGATCATGCTCATTGTCCCTAGCTCCTCGCTAAGAAGCCGCTGGCGGATAGCGCGGCTCATGGACGGATGTGTGGTGCCCGCTCGCACCGGGGTGACATTGGGATGCGGCTCAGCGCTTTCAAGCGCCTACACAGCGGCGTCTGGGCGTCCTGTTGCTGGCGCCGTCTGGTCAGGCATTTGCCGCCGCCATACCATCCTTCAGCACGCGGTACACGCTCGCCCGACCAACCCCGAGCTTCTTCGCAATCTCGGAAGCCTTCACGCCCTCGTCCCGCAGCCGTCGAATCTCAGTAGCCTGCTTCCGCGCAGTCGGTGCCCTCCCCTTGTAACGGCCTTCGCGTTTGGCCTTCTGAATGCCCTCGCGCTGCCTTTCAAGCATGAGGGCACGTTCAAATTCCGCGACAGCCCCGAGCATCGTCAGCATGAGGCGCCCGGTCGGCGAGTTTGTATCAACCTGCGAGCCACCCATCGACAGCACCCGCAGCCCGACCTTCTTGGCGTCGAGCTTGGCTACGATGGCGAGCAGGTCAGTCACCGAACGGGCCAGACGGTCGAGCTTGGTGACCACCAGCGTGTCACCATCCCGGACGTAGTCCAATGCGGCTTCAAGCTCCTGCCGCTTCGCAACCGACGACACCATCTCCGAGAAAAGCCTTTCGACCCCAGCAGCGCGAAGATCGCGCCGCTGCGCTTCGAGGCCCGCTTCCTGTTCCGTGGTGCTGGACCTTTGGTAGCCGATCAGCATGCTGATGATCTCGCTCGATTGCCGTTGAGACGCGCGCAAAGCTTGCGGCCGGTAGACCACCACCCCGCCTTCACGCAGCCAGACCGTCGAGGTCCGGGAGGTCGAGGTCGTCTCCCAAGTCGCCACCACCACCCACGAAGACCGACCGACTTTGCCCAAGTCGCTTGCACAGCCTCGACCATGCAGCCGCAGGATCGCGGTCGATGATCTGCGCTCCGGCGCCGCGCAGCGCCGCCACCAGATCGGTCCTCGCGCTCGCCAGCACCGGAGTGTTGTCAGGTCCGGCAAACTCGCTGAGGCAGAAGGTGTCGGGCGCGACACGGGTGAACTCGGCCATGAACACGGGATCGTCGCTGGCGACGAAGACACGTTCTCCACGCGCGAGGGAAAACCACTTTCGGGGGCCTTGCCACCGATCATCCCGAAGGCAGTTGTTCATCCTCAGCCCCTCACGGCGCAGCGCGCCGATACTGTCGATCAGTCGATAAGGCGCTGGCACCGTGAACGGCAGATCGGGCGCCGGAATCGCGTCGAGGCATCGCAGGAGGCGCCGATAGAGGGCCTTTCGTCCAGCAGTTGGTGGAAGCGCGAGACTGTCCGGCTTCAGCGTTCCGAAGGCACGCAAGACCTGCACAGCCACATCCACTGCCCCGACCGTCGAGCAGTCCTCTGGCAGAGCCCTGTGGAGACGGCGCACATCGGGATCGGTGCCCGAGAGGACCTCATAGAAGTCGAGGCGGTAGTCGCTCAGAGGATCGCCCGCGAGGAACTGGTCCGCGAACGGCCCAGCGGCGATGGCGGCCGCCCGCAAATAGGCGTTCGGGGCGCAAACTCGGTCAGGCCCACGCCGCAGCGCGCGATACAGCCGGATAGGCGCGTGCGGGAGCGCGCGAAGCATCAGGTCGCGGGGATGATGGGTGTCGATGATCTCGGCGACTTCTGAATCGGCGAGCCCGGCAGGGACACCATGGAACAGATAGGCCGCAATCCCGTGCATTGCCTCGGGTGGCGCGAAAACGAGCCGCTGAGCCAGCGACGGACGCACACGGATGAGACCGCCGACCCGGCCAGACAGCAGCATGTACGCCATCAACATTGGCGCACGGTCGATGGTAAATTGGGGTTGGGACAAGGCAAGCTCCTGCGAATGCCCACCCGCCTAGGTGCAGAGAATGCACCTCGCACGGTATGGGCAAGTGGACCTGATTCGCGCAGCGCTTTCGCTAAACGAATGAGGCGCGTAAGTCCTTCGCGTTCCTTGCCTTTTCGGGGCTGAATGCGGCGCATATGACCCGGTGTCCGGGCGGTCCGTGGTTGGACTGAATGGCGCTTCGCATAGGTAAGTTTGTATCAGAATAGTTGGAGAAAATCAACGAGAATATCTGAGCGAAGGACCTCTCGCCATCAGCGCGAGAGGCACACTGCCTACCATCGGCGAATGCGGATCAATGCCGGGTGCCCGAAGCAGCCTTTCCCTTGGATGAGCGCGTGGCGTTCCTCTTCTTCCGATCTGCTGCCGCCTTGCGCGCCGCAGCGCGCTGGAGGTTCGCTTCCAAGCACGACAAATCCAAAGCGCTCGTCGCGAGAGCAAAGAGGTATCTGTCAGAACCGTCGTCGGCCGCGATCAGCCGAACATCAGTCTCGACTGCGCCCGTGAGATTCACACGCCGAGACAGGCTGCGAATGGCGGGTATGGGGTTTGCCCCAAACGTTAGAGACGGAACTGATGGCATCTTCTCTGGTCTGATCACCTCCGCAATCAGAGCGGCGATGTTCAGAATGAGGATAGGACCTTCCTTCCAATCCGCAGAAGTGATGGCAAGGACTTCACCCCGCTTCAGGGCAAACTCAAGCGCTTCCTGCGAGACTTCAGCGTACTCGAAAGGAAGCGGAACATGGGCCGTAGGTCGCGGCTGAACCGGGTGGCCAGTCATGAGATGGTTCAATGTGTCTACGACGCGGTCTGTGGCACTCCAAACCGCTTTGGTCTTTGTACCTTGTGGCTTACCAGACATGCCTTCATCCCCGAAAACCAGCGTCGCATCCGCAGAGGCTATGAAGTAGCCCCTGAACTGGCCGGGCACGGTCTCCAACCGAGTTAAGGGTTAGGAGTATGACCGTGCGTATGACTGACACATCGGAGAAGGTGGAGGTCGTGACCTCCGTGCAGCGGCGCCGTCGATGGACGGCGGCCGAGAAGATGCAGATGGTCG
>JBHEKR010000508.1:0-26666 GCA_041859365.1 Candidatus Hydrogenedentales bacterium | reverse complement strand
CACGGCGAGGCGAGGGTCGCTTTTCCACCCCGTCGGGTCGAATTGTCGCTAGGATGACATAGCAGAGTTGGGGTAGTTGGGGCGTGTCCCGTTGGCGCCCCGGTGCGAGGATTCCGAGCTGACTGCGGAATGCCCCAATCGAACGGCCAGTACATCGCGCGCTGGCGGGAGATGATCGACCACGTCATGGTGGACGCAACGCAGGCCCCGAAGACAGAAAATGGCGCGCCAGGAGGGATTCGAACCCGCGACCTACGGCTTAGAATAACGCCGTAAGTGACTGCTTGTAAAGAACCTATGACGATTCATACGGCTTCTAAAGGGTCCTGTGGTTGGAAGGTCGGACCGTAACGGGCCTAAAGCGCCCCAAACGGATCATGCCATGCACAGATTATGCACAATTGGACTGAGCCGCAATCCAGTAGTCGCGAGCATAGTCCCTGTGCCCGAGCATCTGCTTTCCCGCCGATAGGGCCTTCACAGTCACCAAATCCACCCAGGCTTCGTGGCCAAAAACTGAATGTAATTTCTTCCAATTACAGTCGAAATCGGGTATAATTATTACCGATTCAAAAAAACGCAGAGAGAACTGCCCAAGTGCTCGACACACTACGAGAATTGATACTGGATTTCCAAGAGACCGCCTTGGATACCGGGGTGCCACGACATCTTAACATTTCCACCGTCGACGGCAAAGCGACCGTGTGTATTGGTGTGCGTCGGTGTGGAAAGTCGACATTTCTGTATCAACGGATTCAACGTCTACTTGACTCCGGCGTACCTCGTCAGAACATATTCTTCTTGAACTTTTTCGATGACCGCCTTCACGATCTGCAGCACGAGAAGATCGGCGTGGTCTTGGAGGCGTACTACTCCTTGTATCCTGAAAAGAAGGGCACCGAGCGGGTGTATTGGTTCTTCGATGAAATACAAGTAATCCCCCAATGGGAGCCCTTTGTAGACCGGTTACTGCGTACGGAGAATTCTGAAGTCTACATCACCGGTTCTTCCGCACAGATGTTGTCGCGGGAGATAGCGACGCAGATGCGTGGTCGGGCCCTCTCATGGGAGATCTTCCCCTTCTCCTTTCGGGAATACTTGGACTACAAGGAGATACATGCGGGAGTATCCCTCTCCACAAAGAAACGCTTGCTGATTCAAAAGGCGTTCGAAGAATACTGGGAAACGGGTGGCTTTCCCGAAGTGGCGGGCGTTGAGAGAAACCTGCGCATCAAAACCCACCAAGAGTACTTTCATGCCGTACTGTTTCGCGATCTGATTGAACGTCACGACGTGTCACACCCAAAGGCAGTGGCTGATTTGGCCCATCGCCTTATCGACAACACCGCGTCACTCTATACGGTCAACAAGCTGTTTGGCTACCTGAAGTCACTCGGTCATAAGTTACCGAAGGCCACCGTCTCCGACTATTTGGAATGGTTCGAGGACGCATACTTCTTATTCACCGTTCGTGTTTTTGACGCCTCACTTTCGAGGGCCAATGCCAATCCCAAGAAGATATACTGCATCGACCACTCCCTTGTAACTTCTGTCGGGTCTGGCATCCTGGTCAATGCAGGTCACTTGCTCGAAAACCTTGTCTTTGTGGCGTTACGTCGCGTCACTTCGGAAATTGCTTACTACAGGACCAAGAGCGGCAAAGAGGTGGATTTCATCGCCCAATATCCGGACCGTTCGCGAAAGCTGATACAGGTATGTGAGTCAATGGCTGACTCAACCACACGTAAACGAGAACTTGGCGCGTTGACCGAAGCCATGCGTGAGCTGAACATTTCGTTCGGGCTGATCGTAACGCGGGGCGAAACAGAAGAGCTGGAGGTGGACTGCGGTACAGTGAGTGTGGTGCCCGCCTGGCGGTTCCTGTTGGACTTGCCTGAACGAGGATAGGTCATCGTTCTACTGAAATGGCCGCAGGCAAAGCAACATCATGGACGATTACGAAGACCCGATTGAACTCCGACAAAAACGGGACGTGGCGGAGGTGTAAATGGCGGGCAGATCGATTCACAGCACGTCATCTGGCATCGCAGCCTCGCCGTCGCTGCCTTCGTCGAGTAGCGGGCAGAAGTGTCATTTCAACCGGTCATTACTTCTGCCTGAAATATTGCTGGAATGACCCGAAAAAAGCGGCAAAACAGCAGAATTGGGAAACAGTTCACCCGAGGGAATTGAGGGGTAAGTTAAAAAAGGGGCCAATAATATTGGCTTTTTTTGAGCAATAAATGGCGCGCCAGGAGGGATTCGAACCCGCGACCTACGGCTTAGAAGGCCGTTGCTCTATCCGACTGAGCTACTGGCGCGCAGGGGCGCAATTATTTCATATCGTCCGGAGCCGGGTAAAGAAAATTCGGGGCTTTCGATAATGTGCCGCTTGATATTTGCATGAAAAACGCGGATTCCAGTATACTCCCCAAGTTTTGCCCGAGCTTCAGGCAATCGTGTCTCGTAAATCGTGACCGGCAGTGTACCTCTACAGGATTCGCAGGCTGAGCTATTCCCCTGTGTCCCGCCGGCGCACCCCATTTGGCAACGTGAAGGAGAATTCTAACAATGGCCAAGAAAAGCGTCTACTTTTTTGGTGGCGGCAAAGCCGAAGGCGACCGCTCCATGAAGAACCTGCTCGGCGGCAAGGGCGCCAACCTGGCGGACATGGCCCAGTTGGGCGTGCCCGTCCCCGCGGGCTTCACCGTCACGACGGAAGTCTGCACGGCGTACTATGACAACAAGGGGCGCATCCCCAAGAATGTCACCGACGAGTACGTCGCCGCCCTGAAGAAGGTCGAGAAGGTGATGGGCAAGAAGTTCGGCGATGAGAAGAATCCCCTTCTTCTTTCCGTTCGTTCCGGCGCGCGCATGTCCATGCCCGGCATGATGGACACGGTGCTGAACATCGGCCTGTGCACGAAGACGCTCCCCGGTCTGTTGAAGACCTCCGGCGATGAACGCTTCGTCTATGACGCGTACCGTCGCCTGATCACGATGTACGCGGACGTGGTGATGGAGAAGGCCGCCGGCCTCGAGCCGAAGGACGGCGAGAGCATCCGCCACAAGCTCGAACACAAATTCGACGCCATGAAGGCCAAGCGCGGCGTCACCGAAGACACCGACCTGACCGCCGAAGACCTCAAGATCCTCTGCGAAGATTTCAAGAAGACGGTCAAAGCGACCCTGGGCGTGCCCTTTCCCGACGACGCGCTGAAGCAGCTCGAAGGCGGCATCAAGGCCGTGTTCCAGTCCTGGATGGGCAAGCGCGCCATTGCCTACCGTCAGATCGAAGGCATCCCCCACGAATGGGGTACGGCCGTGAACGTTCAGGCGATGGTGTTCGGCAACATGGGCGACGACTCCGCCACCGGTGTGGCCTTCACCCGTAACCCCGCCAACGGCGAAGACATGTTCTACGGCGAATGGCTGATCAACGCCCAGGGCGAAGACGTGGTGGCCGGTATCCGCACCCCCCTTCCCTTGAATAAGAAGTCCAAGACCCCCGACCAGACCAAGGTGAAGTCGCTCGAAGAGATGTGGCCGAAGACCTACAAGGAACTCTTCGCGATCCGCAACAAGCTCGAGAAGCACTACACGGACATGCAGGACATCGAGTTCACCATTGAAAACAAAGAACTCTGGATGCTCCAGACCCGTACCGGCAAGCGCACCGGCCCCGCGGCCATCCGCATGGCCGTGGAAATGGCCGATCAGAAGCTGATCTCCAAGGAGACGGCCCTCATGCGCGTCGACCCCGAGCAGATCAACGAACTGCTCCACCCCATGGTCGACCCCAAGGCCGAGAAGAAGGCGGTGCTCCTGGCCAAGGGTCTCCCCGCGGGTCCCGGCGGCGGCGTGGGCCAGATCGTCTTCAACTCCGAAGACGCCGAGATCTGGGCCAAGCAGGGCAAGAAGGTCATCCTCGTCCGCAATGAAACCTCTCCCGAAGACGTGCACGGCATGCACGCCTCCTCCGGCATCCTTACCGCCAAGGGCGGCATGACCTCCCACGCGGCCCTCGTGGCCCGCGGCTGGGGCAAGTGCTGCATCGTCGGTTGCGGCGCCCTCCAGATTGACGCCAAGGCCAAGAAGGTCACCATCGGCAAGAAGGTTCTCACCGAGGGCGACTGGGTCTCCATGAACGGCAGCACCGGCGACCTCTTTGAAGGTGCGCTGGACGTACTGCCCGCCCAGCCCGATCGCAACCCCTGGTACAAGAAGATCATGGGTTGGGCCGACGCCACCCGCCAGATCAACGTGCGCACCAACTGCGAAACCCCGGCGGACGCGGCCCAGGCCGTGGCTTTTGGCGCCGAGGGTATCGGCCTTGCCCGTACCGAGCACATGTTCTTCGAACCGGACCGCATCATCCACATGCGCGAGATGATCCTGGCCAACAACGAGAAGGATCGCCGCGCCGCGGTGATGAAGCTCCTGCCCTTCCAGAAGAAGGACTTCCTCGGCATCTTCAAGGCGATGGCCGGCAAGCCCGTCACCGTCCGCCTGCTGGATCCGCCGCTCCACGAGTTCGTCACCCTCTCCCCCGAGCAGGTGCATGATCTGGCCCGTCACATGGGTCTCCAGTACACGGACATCCACAACCGGATCGATCAGCTCCACGAGCTTAACCCCATGCTCGGCCACCGCGGCTGCCGCCTGGGCATCGCCTACCCCGAGATCACCGAGATGCAGGCCACGGCCATCCTCAGCGCCGCCGCCGAACTTACCATCAAGAAGATCTCCGTGTTCCCCGAGATCATGATCCCGCTGGTCGGCCACCAGAACGAATTCCTGAATCAGGCCGCCATCGTTCGCACCGTTGCGGAGCAGGTCAAGGCGAAGTACAAGCTTAAGAAGCTCGACTACATGGTCGGCACCATGATCGAAATCCCCCGCGCCTGTCTCGTGGCGGACAAGATCGCCGAGCACGCCGAGTTCTTCTCCTTCGGCACCAACGACCTGACCCAGATGGGCTTCGGCTTCTCCCGCGACGATATCGGCGGCTTCCTGCCCTCCTACCTGAAGGAAGAAATCCTTCCGGTGGATCCCTTCCAGGTCCTCGACCAGGAAGGCATCGGCCAGTTGGTCGATATCGGCGTGACCCGCGGTCGTAGCACCCGCCCCGACCTCAAGGTTGGCATCTGCGGCGAGCACGGCGGCGAACCCCACTCGGTGAAGTTCTGCCACCGCGTAGGTCTTAACTACGTGAGCTGCAGCCCCTTCCGGGTGCCGATCGCGCGTTTGGCCGCCGCCCAGGCCGCTCTGGAGACGCCCCGCGTCTCGGCCAAGAAGGCCGCCAAAGCAAAGGCCAAAGCAAAGCCCAAGGCTAAGGCCAAGAAGAAATAGTAGAAGTCCAAGTCTATAGTTTAGTGGCCCCCGGAACCCGTTCCGGGGGCCTTTTTAGTTATAATATCGATTAAATCAATAAATATCTTCGGATTGGTTGCTATTTTTCGGTTTTTGCTGAATAATTGGATTGTGATCGGACGGAGCAGGGGCGAGGCTTGGATCGAAATGTAATTGCAAACAAACCGGAATCATCCATTGGCATCATTTCGCATCAAAATTCAACGACCGGGATCTCCTGTGGTCCTCGGCACCCTCGGCGAGGCCCCACGGATCGTGGGACGTTCTCCCGAAGTCGATATTGTCCTCAAGGAAGACTCCGTCAGCCGTCGCCACGCCCAGTTCTACCATATCGGTGACGAGGTGTTTGTGGAGGATCTGGATTCCAGCAATGGGGTCCATGTGAATGGCGTCCGCATCCGGAAACAGCGGCTTCTGCCCTCGGATCGTGTTTCCATCGGGCCCTACACGATTCAAATAGAGCCGGTGAGCGTTCTGCTGAAAACCGTAGCCGCCCACCGAATGGAACTGCGCCACAACGAAGTGGGCGCCCTGCACGAGCACATCGTGGACAAGGATCACTCCGCCCTCTCGTTTCTCTATCGGCTCTCCCAGCGCCTTTCCACCCAGCGCACCCTCCAGCAGCTCCTGGAGACGGTGCTCGATGAATTGATGGACGTTCTTCCCGCCGATCGGGGTTTCGTGAAGACTTGTGAAGGCGTCGAAGTTCAGACCGCGCAGTGCGTTTCCCGATCCCGGCAAATTGGCCACGTGCCCCCGCCCATCAGCCAGACGCTGGTGGACCATGTCTTGTGCACGCGCGGCAGCGTCATGACGTCGGACGCGGGCGACGACCTTCGCTTTGACAATTCCGACAGTATCGCGGCCCACCAGATCAAGGCCGCCATCTGTGTTCCCCTGACCAGTCACGACACGGTCTACGGCGTCCTCTATGCCGACGCCAACGCCGAGCCCATGCCCTTTACCCAGACCCATCTCCAACTGATGTCCATCGTGGGGCAGGTTGCCGGTGCGGCGGTGGAGAACATCCTCCTCACGGAGAAGCAGATTCATCAGGAGCGGCTGGCGGCCATTGGCCAGGCCGTTTCCGCCACCAGCCACGATATGCGCAATATTCTCATGGGCATTTCCGGCGGGGCGGAACTTCTCGAAGCGGCCAACCAGCACCAGAACTGGGAGCGGGCGGCCAAGGCCACCCGCCTCATCCGCAATTCCCTGCGCCGCTTCGAAACGCTGGTGGAGAGCCTGCTCACCTGCGCCCGCAAGACAGAACTGACGCTGGAGGATGTGCACCTCGCCTCGCTCGTCAGCGAGGTCGTGGAATCCGTGGAGGCCGAAGCCGAGAAACGTAACGTTCGTATTCGCGTCGAGAACCGACTTCTGGACAAGATTTCCCTCGATGCGCAGCAGGTGCACCGCGTGCTGCTGAACCTCCTCAGCAATTCGCTGGACGCCATGCCGACCGGGGGAGTCCTGACGATTGAAGTCGTGGCGGAAGAGGATGCGAATGTGGTGCGGGTGCGCGATACCGGTTCCGGTATCCGGCCAGAGGACCTGCCCCGGGTGGGTCAAGCCTTTTTCACCACGAAGAAGGGGCAGGGCACGGGCCTGGGCCTGGCCGTCTGCCATCGCGTCATGGAGCAGCACGGCGGGCGTCTGCAACTCGAAAGCGTGCCGGGCGAGGGCACCACGGCTTCGCTGCACTTTCCCGACCCCGGGCGGGCGACGGCGCGCATCAAGCGCATGACCGCCTGATCTCATTTCGTACCGTCCAAAGGGGCGTCTTCCCTGTTGCGAGTCGGCAAATGGACTCCCGGTCCGGGTGCGCCGGTGCAACCCCAGGGTTGACGAGACGCATTCGGGCGCCTCGCTGGGTGATGCGTGCTCCCGGCGCCGCAGCAGGATTCAGGATGTGCCCAGGCCGGGATAGAGTTCCTCGCGGCAGGTCGGGCAGATGCCGTGGCTGAATTCCGCGTTGGAGCGATCGCTGATGTAGCGTTCCAGGCTCGCCCAGTTGCCTTCGGCGTCCCGGATGCGTTTGCAGTTGGCGCAAATGGGGAGGAGGCCACTGAGTTGATTGACGGTGGCCAGCGCGGTCTGCAATTCCCGGATCAACTTCTCCCGCTCCTGCTCGGCACGGGTGCGCTGGGTTGCGTCGCGCAGCGCGTAAAGCAGGGCGGGCTTTCCGTCCCACGGCACCACGGCCACCGTCACATCCACATTTCGCAGGTCGCCATCGGCGCAACGGAGGGCCATGGGGCCATAAACGCCGTCCACCAACTCAGCTTCCAGCAATTGATCCGCCGCATGCTCGGGCAGGAGCCTGGAGAAGGGCGTGCCAATCAGGGACTCGGGTGAATAGCCCAGGACCCGGATGGCGGTATCGTTGACGTAGATGATCTGCTGCGTTTCACCGTCCAGCACCAGGACGACATCAAGGGTAGCCCGAAAGAGGGTTTCCAGATGGCATTGGGACAAAACCATGCCGGGAAGGTTCGGCGCGGTAGGCTGTCGTGGCTCATCGGATGTCATGTCGCTCTCCGCACATGATTGTACTCGGAGGACGCCGTAGCCGCAACCGGGAGTCACAGAACTGTGTGCACATATCGAGACAGGAAAAATTGGGCGGGGGCGTGGATTTCGAACCCGGGGATGCGCCACGTTAAGACCGGCAACCCGTCAGCGTCGCCCGCCCGGCATGCGGCGTCGAAACACACCCCAGATTTGATGGGCATCTTCGAGCCTGAACAGGAGCGCGCAAATCGGGTAGATGGCCATGGCCACGCCAATGGGCAGCAACACCGTAAGCGACTCATGGGGTAGCGTATGGTTGGGGAACACGGAGACAAGGTAGCGGTGAGCGGCCAACGTCCCGGCCCCCATGATCGTGGCCGATGCCCCGATCTTGATCAGGGCCCAGGCGAAGGAAGCGGACATGAGCGCGCCGAAGCGTCGTCCCAGCAGAAAATAGAGGCCGAAGAAATTGGCGGCGTAGGAGAGGGTCGTGGCCAGGGCCAGTCCCTCATAGCCCATGGGTTTCACGAGCAGAAAAATGAATACGACGTTCAACGCCATGCTGAGAGAAGCCACAATCACCGGGGGCTTCGTGTCATGGATGGCGAAGAAGCCCTGCACCGCGACCTTGACCCAGGTGAAGGCGAGCAGGCCCCAGGCCAGGTAGAACATGGCATTGGCCGAGTGGCGCGCGGCCTCCACACTGAAGCCCCCGCCGGGATGGACAAAGAGCAGCCGCATGAGGGGCTCGCCGAGCACCAGCAGGCCCACGAGCGACGGCATTACCAGAAAGGCCGACTGCCGCAAGCCGAATATCAGGGTCTCTCGAATTTCAGTATGATCATTGCGCGCGCCCGCCGCGGAAATCGCAGGGAGAATGGAGACGGCCACGGCGATGCCAAAAATAGAGAGGGGCAGTTGCACCAGTCGATTGGAGAAATAGAGATAGGAAACGGCGTCCAACTTGTAGGCGAAGAAGCTATCCACCAGCTTGTTCACTTCGCCCGTGGCCTGCCCGAGAATGACCGGTACCAGCAAAATGAAGGCCTTGTGTACGCCGGGGTGATTCAACTCCAGCGAGGGCAGCCAGACCCCCGTGTGTTTCTTCATCTCGTGGAACATAACGATCACCTGGCCAATTCCGCCCAGCCATACCCCCGCCACCAGCGCCCAAACCGGGTCGGGGAAGTAATCCGTGAAGAGCAGGCAGATCGCGATCATCGCCACGTTGAGTATCACCGGCGACCACGACGCCGTTCCATAGCGCTTCACCACGAAGAGCGGTCCCATGGCGAAGACCGCCGCGCCGATGAGCAGGAAATAGGGCATAATCCAGTACATGACGGACAGTGTCATGTCCATATCGACCGTTGCGGGCTCGCGACCAATCCAGCTATCCAGCGAAGCGAGTATCATCGGCAACAGTGGGACCAGCATCATGCCCAGGACGCTCAACACGGCGAAAAGAAGCAGCATGGCGCCGAGACAGGCGCGCACCAGGCGCTGAAAGGCTTCCTCGCCTTCGGTCTCCCGGCAGCGCGAAAAGAGTGGCACGAAAGCGGCATTGACCGCGCCCTCGCCCAGCATGTCCCGCAGCATGTTTGGAAAGCGGAAGGCGAACAGGAAGATATCGCGGGCGCCCTGGGGCATGTTGGCAACCACGATATCTCGTACGAGGCCCAGCACACGGCTGAGCATGGTGCCGCCCGCGAAGATCGCCATGAATCGTGTCAACTGGCTTCGATTGCCGCTCATGCCGCGCCGCCAGACGTGATTTTCGTTCGCGTCGCGAAGCCCCAGCCGAGGAGGGCCAGCGTAATCAGTGGCACGATCCGGCCAAACCAATCGACGGAGCCGGGAAGCAGCATGCGCCCGGCCTCAGGGACTGGAAGCGCGCCCGCCCGCCGGTGCATCTTGGCATCGCCCGGCGCCTGGGGGGACTGGGCTACGGCATAGCCGCCGCGCGAGTTTACGAATCCGTCGATGACAGTCAGGCGGCCGTAGGCGTCAAAGACGCCCGACACGCCACTATTCGCGCACTGGACGAGGGGAAGGCGGTTCTCGATAGCCCGAAAGCGCGCCAGTTCCAACTCCTGCGCCAGGACATTGCTCAGTCCGAACCAGCCGAGGTTGGTGATGACCACGAGGTAGTCCGCGCCCAGTGCGCGGCATTTTGAAGCCAAGGGGGAAAAGAGCACCTCAAAGCAGATAAGCGGGCCGAGTTTCCTGCCGCCCGCCTCCAGAACTTTGTGATCCGCGCCCGAAGATTGGCCGCCCGCCGCCCCGAAGCCTTCCAAAAAGGACAGCCACGACTCCAGCGGTATATATTCTCCAAAGGGCGCCAGTTTGATCTTGTCATACCATTCGTAGGTTCCGTCGGGGCGCACCAGCACGCTGCTGTTGTACGACTTGCCCCCTTCTTCCCGCACCGCGCCCGCAAAGAGGGGCGTCTGGGTGGAACCGGCGAAGGCCTGGAGAGCGGAAAGTACATCGGGCTCCCGGAAATCGTTCATGATGAGGGCTTCCGGCCACACAAACACGCTCGCGGGTTCTCGCCCCAGGACGGCCTCGGTCTGGGCAAAAGCGAGATCCAGCATTTCATCCTGGAAGTCCGGATCCCATTTCATCTGCTGGGAGTAATTGCTTTGATACATTCCCGCGCTGTAGGTCGTATCCTGGGACGCTGACCCGAGGAGTTCGTAGCCCGCGCCATGGGCGACAGCGATTGTCAGGATGCCGCCGCCGATGCAGCGCCAGCGTCGCGCGGGCGTCGCGGCGGCCTGGGCCAGCAGCGCGTTTACCACCACCAGAATGCCCGATATCAGAATTACGCCGCCCAGCGAGGCCAGTTGGGCAAACCAGAGATCTGGGCCCTGGCTGTAGCCCAGCGCGGCCCAGCCGAAGCCCGTGAACAGCCGCGCCTGAAGCCATTCCATGGAAATCCAGCACGCGCCAAAGAGCCACGCTGCCCTGGCTCCGGGCCAGCGCCGGTTAAGCCAGCTCCACAGCACTCCCGTCAGCGCCCAATAGCCCGCCAGGGCAAGACAGATGCCTTGCTGGCCCACCACGGCCCAACCGCCCGCCCAGAAGATATTGGCCATAAGCCATTGCAGCACAATTGTGTGAAAAATCCAGCCTGCCGCAAAGAATTGGGCCGCCGCCTGACCAGGAGTCTGGCCCAGGCTGCGTGCCAGCAGGGGGGTAAGCGCAATCCATGCGAGGGGATACCAGTGGAAGTTTGGCAATGCCCAGGACATGAGTACGCCGGAGGCCAGCGCCCAGCCATAACTGCGCAGGAAAACGATCATTGAAGGGATAGGGCTCCGGAAAGGTGGGTTAGGGTCGCGAGGGGGGATTGTGCGAAAAACAGCGCCAACCGATCAAGTTGGCGCTGCAATGGAAGGCGAAGCGGGTCTCATGGGACTTATGGGTCGTATGGAATCAACTGTCAACTCCAGCCTAAAGCCTACAGCCTACAGCCTACAGCCTAAAGCCTAAAGCCTACAGCCTAAAGCCTACAGCCTAATACGACATCGCTTCCTTCTCCGCGTCGATTCGCTTCTCATTGTCCCAGGTGCCGTTTTTCCAGAATTCCATGGCGCGCAGGCCCTCGGGGGAGAGATTCCGCAGGTCGACTACGGTCGGGGTGACGAAGATCAGCAAGGTGTTTTCCAATGACTCGGTTTCGCGGCTCCGGAAGGGAAATCCAACCAGTGGCAGGGTACCTATGACGGGTACGCGCCTTTCGCGCCGCCGGGCCACGTGGGAGGTCAGCCCGCCCGTCACCAGGGTGCGACCGTTCGGCACATAGACCACGCCGGTCTGTGAACGCTGCGAGAAGACCGGCAAGTCCAGGCCTCGGATCTGGTCGAATCGCAGCGTGTCCGTCACGTCCAGCTTGGCAATATTGAGCTTCACCAGATCATTGGGCATGATGGTCGGCGTCAGGCCGAGATTCACGCCGATCTTCTTGAACTCCACCTTGAGCGACGGCGTTGCGGCCAACAGCGAGCCTTGGAAGGGAACTTCACCGCCCGCATTGATCTCGGCCGGCATTTTGTCGATGACGAGCAGTTCCGGCTGGGACAGCGTCTCCGTGTCCTGGCCCTCTTCAAGTCCCCGGAATACGGCTTCCAGGGTTCCTTGATCCGAATCGATCACGCTTGCGGTCAGGCCCGCGCCTTCGCGCGTTTGAATACCGTTTGCCGCATTCCTGTCTTCGTCGGGACGATTGGGCGTACCCACACCCGGCACGGGCAGTGTTACCCGGGGAAAATCGCTCACCGGGTCGAAGGTGCCGGATACCGCGCGAGCGACGGAACCCGATTGCTCGACACCCTCCACGAAACGGGTGTAATTCAGATTGGCGCCCAATTGGCGCAGGCCGCGCTGGCTCGTTTCCACGATACGCACCTTCACCTGGACCTGGCGAATATCCACAGGCGGGGGCGGCGGTGGTGGCGGTGGTGGTGGGGCCGGTTCCGCCGGGGGAGCGGCGGGGGCGGCCTCGGCCGGGGCTGGTGGCGCGGCTTCGGCAGGGGCCGGCGCGGGTGGCGCAGCTTCGGCCGGGGCTGGTGGCGCGGCTTCGGCAGGGGCCGGAGCAGGTGCGGGGGCGGGATCCTGGGCCAATACGGAAGAGGCGACGGCCATCAGGCCCAGAAGGCACAGTATTTTGTAGCGGCCCGATGTCATTCTTTATCCTCCTGAAGGCCGGTCGAAATTTCTTCGTCCAGATTTTCGCCGGTTACCCCCTCCGCGATTCCCTGCGGAATCTGGGTGAGGCCTTTGAGCACGCCCGTAACGACTTCGGTCGGGCGTGTCATGAAATTCTCTTCCTTTTCCAGATCGGCGCTTTCGTCATAAATAAGCGCGGGCACGTCGGCTTTGATCAGGAAGGCGAGCTCGCGGCGCGCGTCGGAGGTTTTATTATCGCCGATGCTGCTGCTGAGGGGGACGGGTTCCACGGCAAAGGGCACGACGCGCTGGATGAGCCCGTTCATGAAGCGATCCCCCTGAGGGAGCCATGGCAGGGTGGACAGGTCTTTTTCGTCGGTATCGCGGTACAGGCCACCCAGCATGAGCACCTGGCCGTGGCGCACCTAGACCTCCGTCTTTATTTCGCGGCTGACAAATTCGGGCACCTGAATGGCGTTGCTGTTGTCGTTAAACACGCCACCCGAAGACGTGCCTTCGTCCAGGGCCACGGTAATACGCTGGCCTTCTTCCGTAACCGTCGCGATCAGGTTCAGGCGGATGTAGGTGTCGCCCCGCGTGTTGGGGTCGGCATCATCATCCACGACGGCGAGCGCCTGGATGGTCAGCGACACCCCCGTGTCCTTGAAAGCGGTGATGGAGACAGGCGTATAGACAAATACCTGCTTGTCCTCATACGGAATCTGCTGGGCGGTCTTGATAATGGTGGGAATGGCGTCGTTGGCCGGGGCCACGGGCACCAGGGCCGTGGGCTGGGAAGGGATGAAGGCCCGGCCCTGCTCCACCAGACCCTGCAGCACGACTTCAATGTCGCCGTACTTCGTTACCAGGCGGTCCAGGAATACGGTGATACCGCCCGTGCTGCTGGCGGGAAAGGTGATATCGGAACTGGAAATACTCCCCACGCCGCTATCCACGCGGCCATAGGGCTGGGGCTCCATACGCTGCTTGAAATAGGCGCTGAGTCCCGTCTCCACATCCTTACTCGTCTGAAACTCGATGACCTTCACAGAAACTTGGACTTGTTGGGGGGCCTGGGCCACCGCCGGCACGCCAGGCAGGGCCGACAGCAGGGCCGCTATGAGAAGTTTTGCGCGCATGGGATCCTTACTGCGAGTAGGCGACCGTGCACTCGTGTCGATGCACGTTGGCAATGTTGTCAAAATGGCTGAAGCGCACGCTGAACGCGCGTACCTCGCCGGGCTTCAGCCGGCCCAGTTGGACCGTCTGTGTATCGTAGACCTGTCCCGCGATGCCGAAGATAGTGACGGTGACCGATGTGTCCAGCAGGAGCCGCTCGCTCCGGTTCACGGTCTGGCCGGTGACATTATAGTACTCGTCCTGGTATCCATAGTGATCCGCGCGAAACTGTCCGCTGCGGAACGACTGAACGTTGAATACGGCCAATGGCGCCGCCTCGGCCTGGCGCCGCAATACTTCCTGGGGCGTCAGGATGACGTAGCCGCCGCCCGGGGCCGGTTCCATGCGCTGGCGAATGAGTACGTCATCTTTGAGCGTGGGCCAGAACCGAAGTACCCTGGCGTAGACCGTGGAGGCCTTTTCAAAGTCACCATCATGCCAGTAGGTCTCGGCGAGTTCCAAGTTGGCCGCCAGCTCTTCTGGCGCGGACACGCCATCATAGTGGGCCACCCGCGATTCAAGGGCGGCCCGGGCCGCGCCCCGTTGTTCCCGTGCGCCTTCGATACCCCGCAGATATTCGCGGCACAACGGTGCAAAGGCACCGTCCGGCGCGGCATCAATGTACTTTCGGAAATACTCCTCGGCGTTATAGATGCCTTCAATCTTATAATAAGTCAGCCCAAGCAGATACAGCGCCTCCGTACCCGCGTCGGTGCCGGGGTTTTGTGCGGCGATGGCGGTGAGACGGGGGATTACCCGCGAATGTTCGCCCGAGCCGAGCATTTGGCGGGCCTGAGCCAATTCCTGATCCGCTGTCAGGCTGTTGACCGCCGTCCGTTCCAACGCGTAGGGGCCTCTTCCATCCCGCAGACGCTGGGGGCCTGCAATCTGGCAGCCTGAAATCACAAGCAGTCCCGCGGACACGACCGCAAAGAGATAGACGGAATATTCCCCCGGAGTGCGAAGCACGGACTTCATGATGGGCGGGCCAGCAAATGCGTTACTACTTGAGCTTCTCTAGTACCAGTTCGGTGATATCGTCGGCGGGAATCGCGGGCTCCATCGTTTCCAGGTAGCCATCCGCAACGATCAGGTCGTAGGTCGACTCCTCGCCCACTTCCTTAATCAACTGCTGAGCGCGTTCACTGGCCTTGCTGATCAAGATCCAGTACTTGGCCGAGCCACTGACGATTTTTTTCTTCTTAATGGACGAATATTCCGGGGTGGCCTTCACGATTTCCTGATAGTTCACCCGAGCCGGCTTTTCGAACTTTTCCGGCACGCCATAGAAGATTTTCTGGAGATCCTGTTGCTCGGGAGGTATGGAAAGCCCCCACGCCGTAGCCCCAACGGCGATGGCGGTCAAGCACAGCAACCAGTTCGTGTATGTACGAAGTCCCATTTTGGAACGCTTTCTACCCGGCGATGCAGTACAGCCACGCGCTCGGGGGTTGTTATCGTTCTAAAACGTACTAATGGTACGCTTCACGTCCTTTTTGTGTCAACTAAATACCCGCCTCGCCCCGACCGTAGTGTGGAAGCCTCCTGGACCGCCAGCACCGGTGGGTCCGGGCCACTGGTGTACTTCATGCCCCGCCGTGCGAAAAAGTTTCCTCGATAGAGGTTTTTTTTCAGGCGCGACAGCCTGTGAGCACCCAGCCTGCGCCTTGCTCTCTCCTGAACCAATAGTACCACCGAGGACGGTCCTTGTGACACCCTCAACGGGAAACGCCGATTTCAGGCGTAGCCGTTGCGGACTCTCGGTTCCCACACCCGTCAACGTCGGGAAGCGCGGAATCATTCACTCTTTGCATCATTCTTGCCGCGGCGGGTACTATACCGGGGCTCAAACAGCAGGATTTCTGCCCTGATCCGGGGGCGGCTTAAGGATAGCACCCATGAAGATTTCCGTGTTCACGCTGGCCCTCGGCCTTTCCTTCCTCGCCCTTACCACCGCGTTGAACGCGCAGGGCCAGGAGGGCGCCGATCAGACCTGGGTTTGGGCTACGCCCGAGCCGGCCGTGCCGGGACGCCATCTATCGCTTGAAGTTACACGGTCAGAAGACGACGGCGCGGGGCAGATTATTCATTTCACGGGTGCTATCCGGAGCACCCTGGGGTATCACAACACCCGTGTGGTGCTGGACGTGCTGGACGGCGAGGGCACGGTGGTCAGTGCCGGCGAGCAGCGATTGAATGTGCTGGCGGGGGCCACGGAATGCCGGATCGTATTTGACGCCAACGCGCTGCCTCTCGGAACCTACCGGGCCCGCTTCCATCTTTCCCATCCCCACCTTCTGGACGAGCCGTCCCACACGCTTGTGCTGCGTAAAGTGAACGGCGCTAACCTTCTGGAGCTTCTGGCCGCCTCGCGGACGCGCCTCGACGCTCTTGAAAAGGCGCTGGGCAGCGCAGAGGCGACCGAGGGCAGTCTGCCGTACCTGCGCCTCAAGGCCAGTATCGCCGGGGATGTTCTCCGCAAGGCCGAAGAGAACGGTCGGAATGGCGAGTGGGAATCGCTGGAGCAGCGCCTGCGTTTTGTGACGCTGCGGCTTGACGCGATTCACGGCGGCCTGGTCTTCGGCGCTGCGGCGCCCGAGCGATTGCCCGCGGCGCTCAACCCCGCGCTTAACGGGATCGCCATTGACCAGGGCGGTTTCTCGGCGCAGGGAACCCCGGTCTTCCTTTTTGGTGGCGCGTTGCCCTCCCTGGACAGCGATTCGGTGGCGGCGCTGCGCCGTTACCAGTTCAACGCTGCATCCCTTACCTTGGGCCGCGAGGAGAAGCCGGGCGCCAGCCAGGATTCTGCGGGACAGCTCGCGGCACTGCGCGATGTGCTGGATGCCGCGGTGGCGCAGAATGTGAGCGTAATGGTGCAGTTGGCGCCGGAGCAGCTTACACCGGATTTTCTTGCGAGCCATCCGGATGTGAAGCACGACGGTTTTGTGGATATTGGCAGGCCCGAAGTCCGGGCGGACTGGCAGGACTTTCTGAACCAGGTGGGGCCCGTTTTGAAGGGCCAGCCCATGGTGGCGGGGGTCAGCCTGGCCAGTGATCCGCATTTTCACTTTTCCGGTCTTGAAGCGCGCGACGGTTTCTTGGAATTTATCCGGTCCAATTATCCGGATCGGTTGACGCTGAACCGCTCCTGGCGCGCCCACCTGGCGGTTCTGGAGGATATCACCCTGTGGAGCACGGACCCCCTCGATACATATCAGGCCCACCGCCCCTACCAGTTTGACTGGCAGACCTATCACCAGAGTCTGGGCAACGCCTACTTCGACTGGGCCCGCGATCTGGTGGCCTCCCATCTTCCAGGCACCCCCCTGGCGGCGACCATGACCGACGGCGTGTTTGCCAAAGGCGAAACCCGCTACGGCGTGAATCGCGAGCGCCTCTCCGCCGTGCTCCAGATAGCGGCGTGCAGCGGGGAAGTGGCGGCGGAGGACCCAATCTATGCGATGGGCTACCCCAATGCTTCGGCGTATTACACCTTGCTCAAGTCTTTTCAGCCGGAACAGCCCGTGTTCAACATGAGCAAGGTGCTGACACTGGGCGCGGCTCATCGCGGCGAGGACAGCTTCCGTTTCGTTCATGCCGCGCTTTGGGAGGGGGCCATGTCCGGGCTCAACGGCGCCACCGTCCCCATGGATTCCCTTTTGTTCCAG
Source organism: Candidatus Hydrogenedentales bacterium (assembly GCA_041859365.1). GTDB lineage: Bacteria > Hydrogenedentota > Hydrogenedentia > Hydrogenedentales > JAEUWI01 > JAEUWI01. The sequence goes on along the minus strand of JBHEKR010000508.1, from coordinate 9,258 downwards.
CAGCCCGAGGCGCTGGAAGGGTTCGCGACGGCCGCCCTCGATATCAACCGGCTTGCCCCGATTGTGCGCGCTTTCCAGAATGCACCGACCGATGTGGGTATCCTGTTCAGCTATGCCTCCAAGGTTTTTGACGACGGCGAGCCCCACCTGGAATCGGCTATCAACGCCTACGAGGGCGCGGCCTTCGGCGGCTACAATGTGCGCTACGTCACTGAAGAGCAGTGTGTCAACGGTGCGCTGGACGGGCTGAAGATCCTCGTGCTCCCGAATACCCCGGCCCTTGGCGACGGCGCGTTCCAGAAGATCAGCGCGTTCGTCGAGGCGGGCGGCACCGTCGCGCGGACGGGCGCGCCGATACCCTACAATGAGCGGGGTTTTTCCCGGGGCGATCTGATTCGCAACACGGGCAATACCGTTCTCGTACGCGGACTGAACTTGCCGACGGAATACCTTCATGCCATGGACGCCGCCACGGTACTCGGCGCACTCCCTCAGATTCCCCGGGCGATCACCCGCCAGGGTTATCCCGTGGAGGGTGTGAAAACGCGCTACGTGGAATATGATGGGGAAACCTATTTGTATATCGTCAATCTGCGCAAGGAGCCGGTCTATGTCACGCTGGCGACCCAGATATCGCGCGGTCGCGACCTGATCCAGGGGCAGGACATGGAGTTCCCCGCCACCTTGGAACCGCTGATGCCGCGCCTGCTTAAGCTGGAGGCGGTGAACCTGGAAATGACGGTCACAGCGGCCGCTGAGGTCGAGGCGAACTGAGGGTTTCACACGTCCCCAGGCAGCGCCTGGTAACGAGCGGGAAGATTTTCGAACCTGGTCTCTTTTCTGGTGTCTAAAGGCGCATGAATCGGTTGCCGAATCCTTTGCGCGCAATCCGGCAGTGAAAACCATCGCGGGCATCGCCCCGCGCACCGAAGAAGGAGTTCCCCCATGCACAAGCTGCTTCTGGCTATCGTCATCGCGGCCCTGGCCCTGGCCCTGCCGGGCCTGGCCCCCGCCCAGGAAAGCGCCAAAGCGGACAAGCCGTCGCTGAAACTGGCCGATCCGTTGAAGGATTCGGCAAGCCCCGGCGAGTCCACCCTGGCGGACCAGACCGATGTGGCACTTACGGCCTACAACACGAATCGCGCTCTCGTCCGCGACCGGCGCACGATCAAGCTGCTGCCCGGCGAAATGACACTCAAGTTCATGGACGTTGCCGCGCAAATAATGCCGGAGACGGTCAGTCTGAAGTCCCTCTCGAATCCCGGAGACCTCCAAATTCTGGAGCAGAACTACGAGTACGATTTGATGACCCAAGCGTCCCTGCTGAACAAGTACGTGGGCAAGAATGTGCGGCTGATCAACAAATCCAACGATCTGTCTTTTATTGAAGAGACGGCCACCCTGCTCAGCAACAACGACGGGCCAATCTACCAGATTGGCGACGACATTTACCTGGGGCACCCCGGTTCGGTGGTGCTGCCGGAGATCCCCGAGGAGCTGATCGCCAAGCCTTCGCTCATCTGGCTGCTGAATAACGGCGGCACCGATCACGAGGTGGTAGTGACCTACATGACGAACGGCGTGTCATGGAAGGCGGACTACGTCGCGACCCTGTCGAAGGATGAAAAGACCATCAACCTGGAGGGCTGGGTGACCCTGACCAACGAATCGGGGGCGCAATATACCAACGCACAACTCAAACTGGTGGCGGGTGATGTGAATGTGGTCCAGAACGCTCCCATGCCCATGAGGGCCAAGGGGGCAGCCATGGAGATGATGGCCTTCGACGCCGCCGCGCCCATGCAGCAGGAGGCCTTCGGCGAGTATCACCTTTACACCCTGCCGCGCCGCACGACCATCAAGCAGAACCAGACCAAGCAGGTCAGTCTTCTGCGGGCCGATGGCGCGGCCGTGACGAAGGTGTACGAGTTTCGTGGTCCCGGCCATTACTACACCCAGCTCATGCCGTCGCAACCGGAACATATTGCTGTAACGCTGAAGCTGAAGAATGAAGAGGCCAACAAGCTGGGGATGCCCCTTCCTGCGGGCATCATGCGGGTATATCAAGAGGATTCGTCCGGCATGCTTCAGTTCACCGGCGAGGACAACGTAAAGCACACGCCGAAGGATGAAGAAATCACCCTGCAGCTCGGCAACGCCTTCGACGTGATGGGAGAGCGCACCCAGACCGAGTTCAACGTGGTGGGAGTGAACGTGCACCAATCGAGCTACAAAATCGTGCTGCGCAATCACAAGGATACGGCGGTTACCGTGGATGTAGTGGAGAGCATTCCCGGCGACTGGAAAATTCTGGAGTCTTCTCATCCTCACGTGAAGAAAGACGCCCAGACGGCGGTCTTCACTATACCTGTGCCGGTGGATGGGGAAGTGGAGCTGACCTACCAGGCTCAGGTCCGCTTCTGACAGCCACCTCCAGCGTGAAAATATTGGCCCCCGTCCGCACGTCGCACGGGGGCCTTCTTATTGCCTTTATCCACACATTCGAACGCGGACTTGCCCTTCGGGAAATAGGCGCCGCAGGGTGATTGTGTGAGGAAGTTCTCGATTTCGGCTATACTGTGTCCCAGGTCCGGGCCGAGCTTCTCCGTGCCCGCGGGGCCGCTCATCAGCCAACCCATTCTAGAAAGCTGGGAACCCAATGACCGAGCACGCCAGCGGAGAAAAGACCAGCGCGCTGCACGCTCTGCAGCAAATCCTCAATTCTGATCGCTTCCGCACCACCGGCACCGCCGTGCTGGCCTTGATTTGCATCGCCGCCTATACGGTCCTGCGCTTTGGTACAGAGGTTTCCCCGACCGTAGCGAACGCGCCACTGATACTTTGTCTGGTCGTGGGCGGTGTGCCGCAGGTCCTCGAGTTGTTCAAGAAGTTTCTGCGCGGTGAGTTTGGCTCCGACCTCCTCGGCGGCATTTCCATCACGACATCGGTCTTTCTTGGCGAATATCTCGCCGGCGCGATTATTGTGCTCATGCTCTCCGGTGGCGAGGCGCTGGAGGCCTATGCCCTGCGGAGCGCATCGTCGGTGCTCGCGGCCCTGGCGAAGCGCATGCCCTCCATCGCGCACCGGCGCGGGCCCGATGGCATCACCGATGCCGCGCTGGAATCGTTGGAGCCTGGTGACGTGGTCGTGGTCTATCCCCACGAGATTTGTCCCGTGGACGGCGACGTGATCGAAGGGCGCGGCGTGATGGATGAAAGCTACCTGACGGGCGAGCCCTTCCAGATTACGAAGACGGTTGGCTCGTCGGTGATATCGGGCTCCATCAATGGCGAGGTGGCCCTGACGATCCGCGCGACGCAGCGCGCCGCCGATTCGCGCTACGCCCGGATCATGTCGGTTATGCGCGAGTCGGAAGCGACCCGGCCCCAGATGCGCCGTCTGGGCGATCAGCTCGGGGCCGTCTACACGCCCATTGCGGTGGCGGTGGCATTACTCGCGTGGGGCCTGAGCGGCGAGGCCACGCGCTTTCTCGCCGTACTCGTCATCGCCACGCCCTGCCCGCTCCTCATCGGCATTCCCGTGGCTATCATCGGCTCCATATCGCTTTGCGCGCGACGCGCCATCATCGTGAAGAGCCCCGTGGTGCTGGAGCAGATCGCGAAGTGTCGCACGGCCATCTTCGACAAGACCGGAACGCTGACCTACGGCGAGCCCGCGCTCATCGAGCAGATCGTGGCGCCGGGTTTCGATGCGCCGACAGTCCTGTCCCTCGCGGCGGGGCTGGAGCGTTATTCCAAGCATCCCCTGGCCAGCGCGATACTGAAGGCCGCTGAAAAGCTTGGCGGGGAGGACGCCGACGCCACCGAGGTGAGCGAGCACCCTGGCCAGGGCCTGCGTGGCCTGGTTTCCGGAAAAGAAGTGCTCATCACCAGTCGCAAAAAGCTGGCGGCGAGCAACGTCACCGGGCAGGACCACATGCCGGGCGCGGGCGAAGGTTTGGAGTGCGTCGTGGCTGTCGGCGGCGCCTTTGCCGCCGTTTACCGCTTCCGCGACGCGCCCCGTTCCGACAGCCACTCCTTCATGAAGCACCTCGGCCCGCGGCACCAGTTCAACCGGCTCATGATCGTCTCCGGCGACCGCGAATCCGAGGTGCACTATCTCGCGAAGGAGGTGGGCATTACCGACATCCACGCCCAGAAGAGTCCGGAAGAGAAACTTGCCATTGTGCGCGAAGAGACGAAGCGCGCGAAGACCCTCTACGTCGGCGACGGCATCAACGATGCCCCCGCCATGATGGCCGCCACCGTGGGCCTCGCCATTGGCCAGGGCAGCGACGTGACCGCCGAGGCGGCCGGTGTGGTGGTGATGGACAACTCCCTGCGGAAAATCGACGAGTTCCTCCACATCAGCAGGCGCATGCGCAGCATCGCCCTGCAGACCGCCGTGGGCGGCATGGTGCTCAGTCTTGCGGGCATGGGCTTCGCCTCCGTGGGGATGCTCACCCCGGTGGAAGGCGCGATCTGCCAGGAAGTGATCGACGTGCTCGCCGTGCTCAACGCCCTCCGCGCCGCCTGGCCGCCGAAGACGATGTCGGATATGTAGGGAAGGGGCTGCCGCCGCATATTAGGACATGCAAGAAGAACTTCGTAACCGTCTCGCAGGTCGCGGCGACGAATCAGGTGTGACCTTTTGGATAGTCTTCAATTCCCCCCAGAATCGGGATGTCTGGAGATGCGAAGTCAGCCAGCGCACTCACGGAAACTCGGGTCAACAGACGTGCCACACGATTGCGAGGTACGAGCATTCGTGTGCCCGTTTCGGAATTTTCGCGACACAGCACAGGCCGCTGTACCCGAGCGTTTCCATTTCGAGATGTTCGTCCCGTTACAAAAGGGCCGACCGGGTAAACACTGGTATGTGCAGTCCACTTCGCCCTACCCACACGAATGCTCGTACCTCGCAATCGTGTGGCACTTCCTTCGATTCAATCGAACCGTGTGGGCCGGGGAAAGTTCCCTTACTGCTCCAGCGAACGGGCCTCACAAAACACAATCTCGCCATCCTCCGCCTCGTACTCCACCTCCAGCGGATTGCAGCAGATCTCGCAGTCATAGACAAAAAGCTGACCCCGCACGGACACGTCCAGCGGGATGGAGAAACCCTGCCAGCAGTGGGGGCAGGTGACGTCGTAGTATTCCATGGACACCTCCTGCAAACAGGCTACCACGAATGAGGCGCTGGAGTCTTGCAAGAATTGGACGCGAGAGAACGAGAAAAATAAAAGAAAAGCGGGGGACGGTCCCGTTGTCAGCGTCCCACCAACTGATTCGCCGTGTAATAAGCATCCGCATGCACCAGCGACTCACCTTCGGTGTTTTTCACGCCGTCGGCGTGGAGCTCGTGGATGTAATATTGTCGGATCGGGTCGGTAGTGAGCCGTACTTCCCTTCCGTCATCGCTGAGGGTGGCGGATTGGATGGCGTGGGGTTGGGGGTCGATTTCGGGGCTGCCGTAGGCGCTGTGGTACATCAAGGTATAGCTGGAGAGGGTGTAGGAGGTGGGAACGGCGGCGGAATTCTTGTCGACGGGCTGGGTGAAGCGCAGGGTGAATCCATCCGGTTGGAGGCGCATTTCCTGAATCTCGAAGCGCGTTTCGCCGTTCCAGGTAACGCGGTCGAGGCCGAAGGCCTTCTTGCCGACGGAGTTCCAGCCGCGGTTGCTCTCGCCGACGATGAGGGAACCGTCTTTCGCCCAAGCCATGCGGAGGACGGCGCTCTGGAAGCCGTCGAGGAAGTTGAAGCAGGCCCCCTGGTATTCGCCGTTGACCTGTTCGAGGAACACGCGGGAGATGGCGGCGGTGGTGAAGTCGCCGACGAGGAGCTGGCCTTTGAAGGGGCCGATTTGCTGGTCATTCTGCACGCAGAGAATGTCGGTGGTGCTCATGCCGACTTTCTTATAGGGAAACCACACGGCGGGAAGGGCAAGCATAGGGAATTCGGCCTTGGCCTGGGGCAGGGGAATGCCCGAGGGAATGCTCGCGGGCTTCGCAAAGGGAGCACCGGGCAGGGCGCAATGCTTGAGGGACTCTACATGGCCGTAGAAGGCGCCCTTGCGCAGCTGGTGCAGGGAACCGGCGGGGATCCAATTGCCCTGCTGGTCGGTGAAGAAGACATCGCCGGCAAGATTGGCGCCCAGACCACAGGGGGAGCGCATGCCCGCGCACTGTCGCTCCAGGCGGCCATCGGGGAAGATCTTCACGCCCCAGCCGCGCCAGGCGTCGCGCTCGGGATAGTCGGCTTTGCCCATACCGATGTTGAGCGTCACCCAGAGGCTGCCGTCCTTGTCGGGCACCGCGCCGTAGGCGTATTCGTGGTAGTTGCCCGTGATGCCCCAGGCGCTGGTGACGGTGCGGTATTCGTCGATCACGTCGTCGCCGTCGGTGTCGCGCAGATGGGTCAATTCGCCGCGCTGGACGACGTAGAGGCCCTCGTCTTTGTAGAGGAGATCGAGGGGCTCGTGGAGTGCATCAACGATTTTCTTGAAGGTGATTTTTGTTGGGTCGTTGGCACCGATGTTGTCAACGAGCCACACTTCGCCTTTGCGGATCGCCACGGCGACGCGTCCATCGGGCAGGGTCTCCACGGCGCTCGCCTCGAAGGGCACGCCTTCGGGGGTGGGGATGGCCTGAATGGTGTAGGCGGGGTGGTTTTCGGCGTGGGTGGATTGAAGGATGATGACGACCAGGAAAGTGAGACCGGCCAGGAAAGCTGATGCGTGGATGCTTTGCGTCTTTGCGCCTTTGCGTGCGAAAAAGAGCAGAGATGTCACGCAATGCCGCGAAGGCGAAAAGGGAAGTCGGTGCGTGGCACTCGTGGTGACTTTGTTTACCATTTGAGCACCTCCTCAATCGTCGTGCCCGCTTCGGTTACTTCGATCTGGATTGCCCATTCGAGATCCTTCGAGCCAGTAACCGAACGGCGCATCGGGGGTACCTCCACTTCTACACCGCCGAGCCGAAAAGAACTGCCGAGATCGCGTGCATTTTCAGGGGGCTGTGTAGGTTGTTCGTTTGGCTTGGCATTCGTATCGGTCAGCCCCAGCCGCATGCCATCGCTTAACTGATAGATATCGACCGCGTCAGTCCCTGCCCGCAGGTACACGTTCTGGGGCAACCCCGTGAACTTCATACGTCGAACCAATGCATCTTTTCGCTCCGTTGATGGCCGCAGCATTTCTTCAATGGTGACATCTCCCAATCGATAGCAAAAGATCGGTGTTCGCGATTCATCCAGCCGATAGCCCGTGAAGCGCAGGTCGCCGTGATCCCAGGGCCCCTCGGCTTTCAGCGCCACGGCCGACCCTTCGGGCAGTTTCGCGATGTCTTCGCCCAGGGGCAACACGAAGGGGGTAAAGCGATCGGCCCAGGCAGACTCGGCGTCGATGAAGCGCCCGCGCCAGACGAAGGCAAGCCGACACGTGTCGGCGTCGAAGGCGTAGTTGAGGCCACCGGGAAAGCCCACGGCGATGGCGCGGGGGCCGACGTCCTTCATGAAGGTGCGGTGGACGATGGGTGCGTCGGTGGGGATGAGTTCGAAGCCGCCGGTGTCTTCCATGCCCTCGGGCAGGCGCGTTTCGTTCACTTCTTTCAGGTAAATCCAGAGCGCCTCGATCTGTTTGACTGCGTCGCACTTGAAGAGCTCGCTGCTGAGGCTTTTTCCGTTTTCGAAGAAGGCGGGCATGCGCGTCTGGGGACGGAGCGACGCGGGATCGAGCATGTATTTCATGAACCACTCGGGCTGGAGCCGCGCGGGCACACGGGCGAGGTCCACCGCCGGAATGCCTAGGGACTTGTTGCCATTGAGATCGTGGCAGGTGACGCAGCCGAGGCCGCTCGTGCCCATGAGCTCACGACCGTATTCGTTGCGGTGGTGATGCTCCAGGCCAGAGACGTTTACGGCGGGTGGATTCGGATCCGCGTCGACGTTGCCGAATGCCGCCGCGAGTGGGCCGATGTTGGTCTCTCCGAAATGGGGCATGCGCGTGGCCATGTAGGGGCGCACGCGGCCGCCGTCGGTGAGGATTGCGCGGAGCCATTCGGGGGTGAGCTTCGCGCCTACGCCGGTGAGGGTGGGGGGGAGGCGGCCTTCGTCACCCAGATCGAGGGCTTCGGTTTCCGTGAAGTAAAGGGCGCGCCCCGGCTCGGGCCCGCCGAGGCCATTGCGCTCATGGCACGCGTAGCAGTTGAGCGCAAGCAGCGTGTGGTTGATGGTATCGGTATCGGTGGGAGCGGGTGCGTCCAAAGGAATCGCGCGCAGCGCGGCGCGTTGTGCATCACTCAAGTCGAACCAGGGGAGATTAGGCACGGGCGTGGCGGAAAGACAGCCTGTGTCGGAAATTGGCTTTCCCGCGAGGTGCGTGGCGGTGGGCGGTGTGGTCGCGCCGCCGATGGCGTGGCACGAAGCGCACCCGAGGGTTTGGAACAGTTCTTTACCGCGCGTGGCCTTGGTTGGGTCAATAGTGGCAGTGGAAGGTGCTGAATCGCTTTGGGTCAGCCACTGGGCAATCTTTCGTGCTTCGATCTCACTCAAGGTCATGTTCGGCATGCGCCCGCCGGGGCGAATCGCGGCTGGGTCCAGGAGGAAGGCGGCGAGCGCCTCGGGCGTGGTCTTCGCGGCGAGATCAGGCAAGGGGACCGACGGCACTTCGATCTTCGGCGTCTCCACGCCGCCGTCCTCCCAGAAGATGTCTTCCGGGCCCGCGGATTGGGCGGGCCGTGCGGGCTCGTGGCAGGCGACGCAACCGACGGAATGAAACAATGCCTCACCGGCCTCCAAGTCGACTTCGCTGGCTTGCGCACTGGGCTCGGGCATCGGGCCGCCCAGGCTGGCGAGGTAGTGGGCCAGGGCCTCGCTCGCCTCGGCGCGGGCGGCGGGGTCCAGCGCCGCGAGGAGGTCCGGCATCGTCGTGCCGGGCTTGGTGGCCTGGGGCGCGGCGATGAAGGCCTGGAGATAGTCGAGGCGCATCCGCGCACCCGCGTTGTCGAGGATCGGGGCCGTGTGGGGCGGGAAGGCGGACTGCATGGGGGAGACGGGGCCGTGACAAGCCGCGCACTTGAGCTCGTTGTAGAGCAGGAGGCCGGGGGACACGCCGGTGTCGGGGAAGGCGGAGAATCGCTCAAATCCGGGGAGCAGCGGGGAAGCGAAGATGAAGGATGAAGTCTGAAGGATGAAGGCTGAAAGGAGTGCCCATCGCCATAGCGGTTTCATCAGACGGATATGGCTGGCGCGCTTCTGAAA
>JBHEKR010000067.1:0-16128 GCA_041859365.1 Candidatus Hydrogenedentales bacterium | reverse complement strand
GGACAAGCCCATCGCGGCGCTGTTGCGCGATCTCAAGTCGCGCGGACTCGACGAAGACACGCTGGTCATCTGGACCACGGAATTCGGTCGTACGCCCTTTGCCCAATCGGGTACGGGCCGCGATCACAACGGCGGCACCTTCGTGACGTGGCTCTGGGGCGCGGGGATCAAGGGCGGCGTGTCACACGGCCAGAGCGACGATTGGGCCTACAAGACGGCAGCGGATGAGACCTATTGCTACGATTTGCATGCCACCGTGTTGCACTTGCTGGGCATCGACCACCTGAAACTCAGCGTGCGCAAAGACGGCATCGACCGGCGGTTGACGGATGTGCATGGACATGTGGTGCGGGAGATATTGGCCTGACGGGATGGGGTTGGTCTGGCATACTGGAGAAACGGAGCGAGAAAACCATGCTGGACGAAAACGAAGTCAAAGCGAGACTGGAGCGTGAAGCCATTCCGAATGTGGATCACTATCTTGTGACCGTTGAGCCTGACCATACTGGCGCGGAAGCCGCTTTCATCCGCGTAGTGATGCCGGATTACATAGCGGCGCTGGAGCATTGCGGCGATGTGAGTTACGCCTTCATGAACCTCGATAAATGCCGTACGGATCCCGCCTTCCGACTCTTCCTGGCCTGCCTTTTGTTCGCCAACGCCTGGCGCGTTTGATTGGGCCGCCTCCCCTGCCCCAATTCGACTTCCCCCACTCCGCTGCGCTAGGCTGTCGGCCGCTACTATTCCGCGTCCGCCCTCTTGCTCGGGCGCGCCAACGCAACGGTATTCATCTGGAGGAGCATCCATGACCCGCACCCATCGTTTCTTTGTTCAATCCCTCGCCGCTTCCACGGCATTCCTGCTTTGCGCGATCGCGGCGCCCGCCGCAGAAAAAAGCCCGGCCCCGCTGCGCGCGCTGCTGATCGCCGGCGGCTGCTGCCACGACTACGCCGCGCAGAAGGACATCGTCAAAAAGGGACTGGAAGACCGGGCCAATGTCGTAGTGGACGTTGTCTTCACCGAGGACACCAGCACCGCGCCGCCCCTGGCGATCTATGGCAACCCCGACTATGCCAAGGGCTATGACGTGGTTATCCATGACGAATGCTCCGCCGATGTGAAAGACATCGCCGTCGTCGAGGGCGTCCTCGCGCCGCACCGTGCGGGCATTCCCGCTGTGAACCTTCACTGCGCCATGCACAGCTACCGTACCGCGCCCGACGTAAAAGTGCCCGTTTCGGCCGGAACGCCGGAATCTCTCTGGTTCGATTACCTGGGGCTACAGTCCTCCGGCCATGGCAAGCAACTGCCCATCGCAATTGAAATCACTGATGCCGAGCATCCCGTGATGAAGGGACTCGCCGGCTGGACCACCATCAACGAAGAGCTTTACAACAACATCGTGGTGCGCGACAAGACGAAGGTGCTGGCGCGCGGCAGCCAGGAGCCGAACGACCGCCCCGGATTTACCGAGGCGGCCGTGGCGTGGACGAGTGAATATGGCGAGAAAAAGACCCGCGTTTTCTCCACCACCATCGGGCACAACAACGACACCGTAGCCGATGCCCGCTATCTCGATCTGGTAACGCGCGGATTGCTGTGGGCCTGCGGAAAGCTGGACGAATCCGGCACGATCGCCGCAGGCTACGAAGTGATGCCCTGATCCCCTACTCCAGCGGCAGGGCAAGCTGCCGCAGATCACAGACCTCGATTGCGAAGGGCGGCGTCGCGCCATTGTGCAGGGCGAAGACGCCGCCCGGAAATTTTTCTCCCAGGCTGGCGGGGGACACGTCGATACCGTCGGTGTCGGTGGCGCCTTCCACGCTGAAAGACTTGACGAAGGTGTTGGCCTCGTCGAGCTTGTAGACATTGTAGCGGCTGTTGCCCTGGCTCGACGCGATGAGGTAGCGGTAGTCGCCCGCACCGTGTAGCAGCGTGAGGCCCTCCACGTCGGCCGTCAGGCCATGGGTGCCCACGGGGTGCACCAACTCGCCTTTCACCGGCGCGTCGGGCTCCGCACCCACGCGCCAGATGCCGACTTTTTCCTCGCCGACGTAGAGTGTGGCCGTGCGGTCATCCGCCACACAACCTTCGCTCTCGGTGATGGGCCAGCTCCGAACTTTTGCGCCCCCCACTTTCCCGTCGAGGTTCACGGCAAGCTCATATTGCTCCACTTCACCACCCGTGTCGTTGGGAACGGTGATGGCGTAGAACTTGCCCGATTTGGCGCTATGATAAAGGGTCAGGCCATAGTTCATGCCGGTCTGGATGGCATTGTCGTCAATGCGCGAGAGCTTCCTGGTCTCCAGATCCACCGCATAGATGTGGACCTTGAGCTCATTACGTTCATTGAACGCTACGATGCTCGTCTTCTTGCCGTTGAGGTCGAAACCGTCACGCAGATCGATGTTGCCGGGCTTGCCCACCCCCTCGATGACCTGGAGGACCTTTCCGTTTATGTCATAGACGAAGAGGATGCCCGCATGCTTGTCCGACGTGATGATCGTGCTCAGCGCCGGGTCTGTGGGGTGGACCCAGATGCACATGTCGTCCTGATCCACCACCTTGGCATGGGTCAGCACGAGATCGGGCTTGACGACGAGATCAGGCGCTTGCGCGCCCGCCATCGCCACGAGAAAGATGGAAAGGGCCATGCCCACATTCGATATCATTCGCATTCTACTTCTCCGTTTAACTTGGAACTTGTCGATGCCGCCAGATACGACACTGCCGTGCCACGCGATGGGCGTGCGCCGGATCACGTGGCACGGAACAGTATACGCCCACGTCCGATCCCCGATCAGTCGTCCCACGTCGAATAGTTGAAGCCAATGGCGGCGGCCAGCTTGCTCGTCGGGATCTGCCCGTCATTGCTGCCGTATTTGGAGAAGGCCACGTGGCCATCCATGTAGAGGATGTTGCAGCCGCCTGGAATATGGTTGAAGGAATCCGCGCCCTCTTCCTTGAACCAGCCCGAAGGCGGGGGAACCAGCGCGCCCGTCCCGATGTTGTCCCACATCACCGGCGTCGTGCTCTGCGCCTTCGCCGATGCCCCGGGATTGTTGATGTCCGTAATCAGGAAGCGCTCCACGCCCTCGCGAAGGCGGAGAATCGTGCTACCGCCGCCGTTGCCGATCACGTTGATATTGATGCCGGTGAAGTCCGCGACATGGGCCGCCACCTGTGCGGCGGGCCAGCTCCCCACGTTGATGTCTTTCTCCAGATTGTCATAAAAGGACTGGAGCGTCGTACCGAAACCCGCGTCAAGCCAGTCGCCGATGCCGCCTTCGAGGTTCATCATGCCGTAGTCGGACTTGCCCATGGTGATGGTCACCAGCGTGCCGAATTGATCCACCGAGTCAATGACCCAGGGCCAGTAGGTGTAGCTGGCGTCTTCCAGTGCGCCCGGAGCCACCGTTGCGTAAAGCGGATGGGTTGTCGGCAGTGTGCCCTCAGCACCTTCACACCACACGCCGAGTTTACCGGGCGAGCAGTCAGTGTACTCTTCTACGCTCTCGCTGTCCGAAGGGCAGAACACGATCTTGAGGTCAGTCAAGTACTCCGGGTAGAGCTCCACGCCCGAAGGAATATTCTGCGCGTCCAAATCCCAGTCCGTGAAAGGCACCGTGCCTGAAGAGTCGTCGCGATATTCTTTCGCTTCCAGGTTTTCCTGGAGACCAAGCCGGGGGAAGCGCTGGCCTTTGGATTCGTTCGCGTACATCTTGAGCACCAGGCCCATCTGCTTGAGGTTGTTCTGACAGCTTGCGCGGCGGGCGGCCTCGCGGGCGCGGGCAAGGGCCGGCAGCAGGATGGCCGCCAGGATGCCGATGATGGCGATCACCACCAGCAACTCGATCAGTGTAAAACCACGTTTGCGCATGTTCGTTCTCCGTCTTATCGTTTTCGGTCTTGAAGGTGATGAATACGACGCCAATTTCGGGGAGAGCAGCCACGTCTCCACGGTTGCGTAAATGCTAGTCGCGATGCGTTACGGGACAATGAGCGGGTTGCGAAAATAGGACGAGCCCCCCGTTAAAAATGCGCGAGGGCGGCGCACAGAGCGCCCACCTGGACGACACTCATCAATTTTTAGCAAGGGGCTGAATCGCGCCTAACACGCCGAGACTACCCTTCCGTTCCGCAGCATTTTCTCGCTCGTGCACTTCTTGACCGACCAACTTACGATGAAAAACGGAGAATCAACATGAAAAACAAGGGATTTACCCTGATCGAACTGCTGGTGGTGATCGCCATCATCGGGATCCTCGCCGCCATTCTACTGCCGGCACTTGCCCGCGCCCGCGAGGCCGCCCGCCGCGCAAGCTGTCAGAACAACCTCGAGCAGATGGGCCTGGTGCTCAAGATGTACTCGGGAGAGAGCAAAGGCGAGAACTTTCCCGATCTCAACCGTACCATGCCTGGATTTAATAACGACCTGCAGGGCGTGGAAATCACCTCCATCTATCCCGAGTACCTGGCTGATGTAAACGTCATGCTGTGCCCCTCGGACTCCAACACCCCGACGGACGTCTGGATGCAGCAGGCGCTCGATTTTCAGAAGGGCGTAGAAGACATCAACAAGCTCATTGGCCAGGGAACGGCCAATTTCAATTGCATGTTGGCCCACCTGGCGATTCCGCGCTCCTACCCCTACTTCGGTTACGCGGTTACCCACGGCGCAACCGCACGACTTGCGTGGAAAGCGATTGAAGGCGTGATGATTGCAGCCAAAGCGAACCCTGCCCAGTACGTGCAACTGGATATGGGCGCCAACTGCCCTTACAACAACTACACCTACGATGACGGCAAAGGCAATGTGCTGACAGGCCTCTTTCAGATGACGGTGGCCATGCCCACCGAGGCTAATCTCCTCGCCACGTCCAAGCCCGGCGAACTGGTGGTTGGTTTCGACTCGGGTGGCGTTGCGATTGCCGGACCTAATACGGCTTCGAAACTGCGCGAAGGCGTGGAGCGCTTCCTGATTACCGATATCAACAACGCCGGAGCCAGTTCCCAGGCCCAGAGTACCCTGCCCACCATGATCGACGCTTGGGGATCGGGAAAGAAGGTCTCCAACACTATCGACGACAACATGATGGCGGCCGTCGGCACCTTCAATCACGTGCCCGGCGGCGCCAATGTGCTGTACATGGACGGCCACGTCGAGTTCCTGAAATATCAGGGCACGGGCGGCAAGTTCCCGGTCACCACCTACGGCGCGCCCTACAACTCAAAGATTCAGGGTTGGGCTTCCCATATGGTGGAAGGCGTTCACTAAAACGTCCTTCATTCCGTACGGGTTAGACTTCATGGTCTCGTCCGGGGAGCAGCCAAGGCGGCGCTCCCCGGACGCTTTCTTTGTCGGGGTAAGCGCTCGTGGCAAGAGTCCTTTATCCCCGGAGTGCTCCTCGGCATCCTGCCATCAGTCTTCCCCGCCCCGAACCGGGCCCCGCGTCTTCTTCACATCTCCGCGCCGCGCTTTGCCTTCCATGCGCCGCTCTTTCGCCGCTTTCGATGGCCGCGTGGGTCTCCGATACTTTGGGCGCTCCGTGGCCTGGCGAATGAGCGCCACCAACCGCGCCAGCGCCTCCTCCCGATTCGCCAACTGGCTGCGGTGCTCCGTCGCCGTGATAATGATCACGCCGTCGGCCGTGGCGCGCGATCCCGCCAGCGCCAGCAAACGCGTCCGCACATAGTCCGTCAGCGCGGGGGACGTCGCCGCGTTGAAGCGGAGCTGCACCCCCGTGGAAGTCTTGTTAACGTTCTGCCCGCCGGGACCGGAGCTGCGGATGAAGCTCTCCTGGATCTCGTCGTCGTCGAGGATGATATGGTCGGTGATGGGGATCATGGTGTCGGGCTCGGGGTGGTGCTATCGGTATGAATGTAGCGCAACGGAGGGGGTCGTGCCAAATGGACGCAGTAAGATGGTCGGTATGCGCATTGACCGATCGGTGTCCGTCTTCTAGCGGCAGACGAAATCCGCGCGCCCATGGCGCTTCAACCGGGCCCCCTCCTCACACACAATTCCGTGCTCCGATTCGTGTGACCGTTGCATACCCGCCTGGTGTTTCCAGGAAGTGCTTGAGCGAGCGGAACGTCCGCGAACTCAGCTTGCAGGAGGATACCCTTCGGTATATGGGATGCCTCTAATCGCCCGCCGCCCTGAGAACGGTCCGCTGAACCGTGTAGTCATGTCCGTAACCGTAGGGGAAGGTCCGTTCGCCTCGAATGGACGCCGCGAGTTCCGCCATATCCAGCACGTGGCGCTCAAGATCGGGAAACTCGATATCCGTCACCCCCGCCTTGTACTCGCCGTGGGCATTACGCAGCGCAAGTCGTGCGGTTGCGGGCTCCAGCGGCTTAAGCGTGATGCTTCCATTCGAACCGGCAACTTTGAAGCGCCGCCCCCCCCCCGCCTGGGGTTCGCGCGCAGAGCACTCCACCACGGCCATGGCGCGATCATACTCCAGCACCGCCAGGGTGTTGTCCGCCAGCGTATCGTCAATATCCGTATCGTGACGGATGAAGGGGGTGACCGTTTTCGGGTCGCCCAGCAGCAGCACAATCATGTCGATGAGGTGGCAACCCAGCTCCAGCATGATCCCGCCAGGGTGAATATTAATGCCGTCGCGCTTCTGCCGCGTCAGATCGGTGCACATGCTGGCATGGATGGAATGGACCTGCCCCAGGGCGCCCTCCGCGACCATCTTGCGGATGAAATCGAAGCCGGGGTTATAGCGGAACATGTAGCCCATCTGCACCAGCAGCGCCTGACGCTTTGCCGAGTCCAGCAGGCCCCGGAATTCGCTCAGCGAGGTGCCGGCGGGTTTGTCCATGTGGAGGTGCTTCCCGGCGTCCACGACCGCGCGCCCGAACGCGAGCAGGCGCGTCACATTGCTTTCCACCGCGACCATGGTGATGTCGGGATTGCCAAGAAGTTCGTCCTGCGAGAGCCAGGAAAGGCCGTGAAGCGCTTCGCTGTTTGCATAGCTGGCTCGGGTAGCCTCGTCGGGCTCGCAGATGCCCACCAGGGTGAAATCGGGCGACGCCCGCAGTACCTTCACGATGTCCAAGGCGTGGGCATGGCCCAGGCCCAGCACACCACAGGCCAAGGGAAGCCTGGTAGCGGCCGCGGTTGAAAAGGCCTGCGTGGAAAGGACCTGGGTGGCGAGCAAAGCGCCCGTCGCACCACCAATAAATTCACGTCGATTCATGGAAGATACCTCGTAGGGACCGCGGGGTCTCGTGACTCAAAGTGGCGCCATGCCTAGTGGACGATAGAATAGCACATCATTGGAAAAAGGTCCGGCGCGGATGTCCTGTAGTTTGACGTCGTGACGTCGCTCTTACAAGAACGGTGTCGAAGCGGATACATGCTCTCGCTGATTGGTTGTGTTCACAAATCTGATCTCTCCCCGAATATGCGCGTGCGCTTCCCCGGCGATATCCAGGATAGTATTTTGTCAAGTGACGAATAGGAGATTGGTATCCGCCGGGCTTCATACCAGGGTTTGTATGCTAATCGAGACTTACCTGCAGCAGGCCGGCCAGAGCACGCGCGCCCATCCGGTCGGTGTGAATCGCACTCCCGTGAAGTCAAACAACCGATACGACGCCCCCTTCACCTCCACAACGAAACGGCCGCAACGCATAGTCACGCGGCGCCGCTGTCCCTACTCCGTGTGCGCCAGCGGTATTTCAAACCGATCCCCCGTACCGACATTCACAATCCAAGCGTCCTCGCCCGACACAAAGGGTGCAATATCCGTGCGGGGCGTCGTGTAGGTCACCATGCCTCCCTTAACGCCGGTTATCGGCGCCATTGCGGTGAACGACTCATCAGCCACATACGCGCCATCGTAGACCGGGGCAAAAGCCAGCCCCGTGGCGGCGTTAAAACCTTTGGGCTTCAACGCCCCAATCCTTACGTGGCCCACCAGCAGATCTTCGCGCACGGTGACGAAGAGACCGCCTTCCGGGCAGTCCGCGCCAAGCGCCGGGCTGCCCGGATTTTTTTGAGACGGGACCGTCCCGAAAGCCTGGTGGCTTTAGTCGGGCATGGTTATCGGGGTGACATTCGTCGTTTGCCTTTCTTGGGGGCCTTTGCGTTCAGGACGGTCCCGTCAGGCGCGCAGATCCAGGCACTTGATGCTGCGGTAGGTGCGCTCGTTGCGGACGTAGAGTAGGCCCTGGGCGAGGATGGGAGGCGTCCAGACGGGCTTGCGGAGAACGCGTGCGCGGGCTTTCTCCCGGTAGCCTTCCGGACTCGCTTCGATGAGGGCTATGTCGCCGATCTCGCTCACGCCGATGAGGTGGCCCTCGGCGAGTATGAAGGAGGCGCGACCGAGTCCTTCGTCGGCGGTCCAGCGCACTTTTCCGGTGGCGAATTCGATGCAGCGCAGGTTGGAGCCCCGTTCATGGCGTCCGTCCATGCCGTAGAGGAAGCCGTCGAGGTAGAGGCTGGTGGCCCAGTGGTTCTGCATGGCGAGCTGGTCCCGCCAGATTTCTTTGAGGCCCGCAGGGTCGAGTTTGAGGGCGACGGCGCCCACGTTGTAGGTGGCGGATAGGAAGACTACATCTTCCACGAGCACGGGGGTGGCGGCGATGGCGGATTCATACGTCTCGGAGCGGAAGGGATAACTGAATCGCTTCGCACCGGTCTTTGCTTCAAGCACAAGAAGGCCGTCGGCTGTGTGGAAAATGGCGAGGCGTTCGCCGTGGACCGTGGCGACGATGGGGGTGGAGTAGCTGGCCTGGTCATCGCTCGCCTGCCACACGGTGGCGCCGGTGGCGGTGTCAAAGGCGACGACGCCCGCGCCGCTGGGGCCGCCCACGTTGAGGAAGAGCAGGTTTTCGTCGATGACGGGCGCGGTTCCCGCCCCGAAGAAACCCTGAGGCACGTTGAACTCTTTGTTGACCGGACGTTGCCAGATGAGCTTGCCGGAATCGAATTCCAGACAGGTCACGACGCCTTCGGCGCCGTAGGTGTAAACGTGATCGCCGTGGACGGTCGGGGAGGAACGAGGGCCGCCGTTGTAGCCGTAGGTGTCCACATACTGGGTGGGATAGGCGTGCTTCCAGAGCACTTCGTCGCCCTTGAGGGCATTGACGCATTCAATCACTTCCTCATCGCCGATCCGATGAAAGGTGAGGAGGCGTCCTTTGGCCACCACGGGCGCGCCATAGCCCTCGCCCACGGTGCGCTCCCAGAGGAGCGGCGGTCCATCGGCGGGCCAGGTCTTGAGCAGGCCGGTCTCCGCGGAAACTCCGTTGCGGTTGGGCCCCAGGAAGTTGGGCCAGTCGGCGCGCACCGGCCCCGTTGCCGCAGGTTCCTGGGCGTGGGCCAGCAGCGGCAGCGTGGCCAGGGTGCCGAGGAAGGTGCGCCGGGTCAGGTGGCTCGGATGTTTGGGTTTGGCATGGTTCATGGTGTGGGCCCTTTCGCGGCCGGAGACTCACTTTCCGGCCCGGTTGATGGTACGGCGCGATGCCGTGGCGACGCAAGCCTCGAACCGGACCTGCGGACACCCCTGGCACGGAAAGTTTTGCACGCAACGGCGCGAAGGCGCAGAATATTTGAAGGAAAGTTGTTCAGGACGTTTCGCGACCCCCATAGAGAATGGAAGACGTGTCCGAGCTTTACCCCCCCTGCGCCCCCGCAAGCGCGGGGAACCTTACTCGCAGGAGCGAACCTCTTGATCCCCCCCGCTTGCGGGGGGTACGGGGTACGTTCCAGAGTTGACGGTAGTCCTCGCATGTCTCTTCGCGTCCTGCCTGTTAATTTCCAGAGTAGACCCTATTCGAATCCAAGGTGTGAAGACACGTTCGCCAAGCCTTCCATACTCCGTTGAGGCGCCTCATGTGTCGAGATCAGGTGCGCCGCAAGCTTGCGATCCCGCGCCGGACCTGTCAAGATCTCGCGCGTGGGCCGCTTGCGGCCTGTTGCCGTGTATCGAGTCCCTGCCAATGAAGCCGACGAGAGCAATCCATCATCTACGGTTCCGCACCACCGCTGTTCGGGTGGTGCTGGCTGCGATCATGACGTTGGGGGTGCGGTCGAGCGCGGCCTGGGGGGCGGAGGAGGACGACCTTGACGCGCTTGCACTGGAGACCTCGGGAGGGGAGCGACGACTTTCAGTCCATGGCTATGCCGACTTCCAGTATGGCGACGATTCCAGTGAGCAGGGCGGCTCTTTTATCCAGAATGAGCTAAGCGTCTTTGTTCGCGCCACGACCAAGGATGAGAAATGGACGGCTTTCTCCGAGATTGAATTCGACCGAATCGATGGCGAAGTCTATCTGACGGATCGGGGCGGCAAGTCCATCGAAGTGGAGATGGAAACGGGTTGGGTCGAATTCCGGGATTCGGATCGATTCCGGCTGCGTGCTGGCAAGCTGCTGCTGCCGCAATACTGGCAATCGAACCACTACCCCAACCTGACCATGTCGACTCTGGCGCCGTTGATGTCGGGCAATGTCTTTCCTAAGAGCATTGTGGCGCTCCAGGCCTCCGGCGACTGGTGGAACGCGAACGACCAGGGCGTGAGCTATGCTTTCTTTGCGGGCGGCGGGGCCAACACGGCCCTGATGGAGCTGGAGCAGAACGATAATCTGGCGGTGGGGGGGCGGCTTACCTTTCGCCTGGCGGGCCGCGACGGACCCACGTGGCTTGATACACTGGATTTTTCGTTATCGGCCCTGGCCAGCGAGAACGATCTTGATCAGGGCGAGCTTATCTTTGGCCTGGATTCCCAAATCCGTATGGGTCGACTTGAGATCCTGGCCGAGTTTGCCCGGGGCAGTCTTCCACGTGTGGACAATAGTCTCCGATCCCGATTGGACCAGGAAGAAGGGGATACGGTCGGCGCATACCTTCAAGCGGCCTACCGGCTGTCGGACAAGTGGCACGGCTTCTATCGCTATGACTATCTCGACTTTAACGATGGAATTCCTACGCCGCGGGATGAAACACGCCATACGGTGGGTGCGAATTTCCGGCCGCGGCCCAACGTGTCGCTTAAGCTGGAGTTGTTCCACAGTGAACCCGAGAACCCCCGCGATGCCTATGACGGCGTGGCGGCCTCGGTCGTTTTTAACTTTTGATGTGTCCGCGGCGAAAGCGATTGAAGCAGGCATGGTTTCCATGAAACGTCCGATACAGCGATGGAACGCGATGGCGGCAATCTGGCTTCTGGCCAGTCTGCTGGCCTCCGCCATAGCCGCCGCGCCGGAGGAGACGCCCGAGTCTTCTCCTCGGATTGCCGTCGTGACGCATCTGGAAAATGAGACCGCATCCCTCACCCGCAATGAGCTTGCGCGCATGTTTCGCAAGACCCAGACGGAGTGGGCGGACGGCGAGCACTGCATCCCCATCGATCAGGCGGGCGGGGAGATCCGCTCGGCGTTCGGGCGTATCGTCCTGGAGCAAAGCCCCGACGAGTGGAAGCGCTACTGGATCCAGCAAACCATGACGGGCAATGCCCGCCCGCCGATTGCCCTGGACAGCAGCGAGACGGTGAAGAAGTACGTGCGGAAGCTCCGGGGGGCGGTGGCCTACATCTATGAGTCCGAGGTGGACGACACCGTGCGGGTTCTGGCCATCTCGGATACTCCGGAGCTGCTGGCCCCCGAGGAGCCGGAAGAATCACAGAAGGGTGGCGAAAACGAGCCCGCACCCGAAGAAGGGCCCACCCCGCCGCTGGACGGGGCGGAAGCCCCGAAATGAACATGTTCGCGAAAGTGCTGCTCAGCCTTCTGGCCACGGCACTTGCCCCCTTGCTGCTGGTCACCTACGTCACCTATCAGAGCAGCCAGGAAACGCTGCTGGCCGTGGCGGGCGATTCGCTTGAAGCGAGTGCGGAGACGTTGGCCCGTTCCGCCATCGTCGCGGTGGATGACGCGGCGAAGGAGCTGGTGTCGTGGTCAGAGTTGGACCCGATGCAGATTGTCTTCACGGGGGACGACCAGTACCTTCAACTCGCGCCGCAACTGGTCGAGATCCAGAAGCGCAGCGATTTCAGCGAGATCTGGTGCACGGACCTGGCCGGCAAGATTGTGGCGTCGAGCAATTACGATCGCATAGATACTTTCATGGAAGACCATGAAGTGGTTCAACGCGCCGCGAAAGATAAGCCGTTCATTGGTGGGATTGTGCAGTCGGCATTACCGGACGGTACGCCGGTACGGGTGATTATCATGGCCAGCCCCATCCTCGCCAAATTCGAGGACAAGACGGTCATTGGTACGATCGCGGGCTCCTTCAACTGGGACAAAGCGAGCGAGCGCAGCGCCCGGCAGAGCAAGCCCGTGGCCGAGCGGGGCATCCGCCTTTACCTCGCCGACGAACAGGAGCGGCTTGTTGGCGGTGTGGGCAAGGATGATCCCGCGGCATCGATGCTCGCGGCGGAGTTTCCCGCGCTGGCCCGTTTAGCGGCCTCCAAAGGAGGGCGCGCCCATGCGCTGTCGGATGGGGCCATCGAGGGATCACGGCAGGTGCTGTCGGCGGTCAAGGTACGGGGCATCCTTTCTGGCATGGTGCTGGACGGGGTGGCGATCGCCCCCGAGGCGCTGGTGCTTCAACCGGCGCGTCAACTGACGGTTTTCACGTTGATCACCTGCGCGGCGGCGGCGGCGGGCATCTTCGTGCTTGCGCTGATTCTCAGCCGCAACATCAGTCGGCCCCTGACGGCCCTTTCCGCGACGGCGCAGAAGATCGCCGAGGGCGATCTGGATCTCTCGCCGCCTCAGGTTTCCGGCGTGGAAACGCGTCGCCTGGCCGCGGGTCTGGACACCATGCGCCTGAGTCTGAAACGACAGATTGATACGCTGGACTCGTCGGTGCGCGAACGAACCGCCCAGTTGGAGGCGTCGGTTCAACAATTGCAGGAGGAGATCCGGGCGCGGGAAGATGCCCAGCATCAGGCTTCGCTGCGGGAGCAGCAACTGCGCCAGGCCGACAAGATGGTGTCTCTGGGGATTCTGGTGTCCGGCGTGGCCCATGAAATCAACAACCCCAACGGGCTGATCGCCCTGAATCTGGGGCTGCTGGCGGATGTATGGGAGAAGGCCCTGCCCGTGTTGGATGAATATTACGGGGAACATGGTGATTTCAGCCTCGGGCCGATGAATTATTCCGAACTTCGGGACCAGCTTCCCCTAATCCTGGCCGATGCGGCCGCGGGCTCGGAACGGATCAAGGCGATTGTGGATGACCTCAAGGGATTCTCCCGCCAGTCGGAAGAGCGGTTGGACGACCCGGTCGACGTGAATCAAGTGGTCCAGTCTTCCATCAATCTGGTTTCCAGCCACCTGAAAAAGGCCACCCGTCATCTGGAAGTGCTTCTTGCGCGGGACCTGCCGCAGGTGCATGGAAACGGGCGGCGTCTGGAGCAGGTGGTGATTAATCTTCTGCTGAATAGCTGTGATGCCCTGGAAACACCGGAAGACAGCATACGCGTCTCCACGGGTGTGTCCGCCGATGGCCGCGTGACCATCGAAGTGACCGACACGGGCCGGGGTATCGCGGAAGAGGACGTGCCGCGCGTTACGGATCCTTTTTTCACCACCCGGCGCACTGCGGGCGGCACCGGGCTCGGACTCTCGATTTCCGCCGGAATCATCGAAGAGCATGGCGGCGAGCTGGTGTTTGAATCGATAAAGGGCGCGGGTACCACCGCGCGTATTCTGCTGCCCAAGGGTGGCGGAGGAGAAGGCAATTGACCGCAGCGCGACACCTGGCGGAGCCCGTATTACTAATCGACGACGAGGAGGCGTGGCTGCGCAGTTTCAGCATGACCTTGCGCGCGGCGGGTATCTCGAATGTCCATACCTGCTCCGACAGCCGGGAGGGTACAGCCCGGGCGGTGGCGCTTTCCGCGGCACTGGTGATCCTCGATCTCACGATGCCTCATCTTTCGGGGGTGGAGGTGCTCCGGGAACTGGCCGAGGCATGTCCCGATGTTCCGGTGGTAATGCTTACCGGTGTGAACGATGTGGGGTCGGCGGTCGCGTGCATGCGCGAAGGCGCCTTTGACTATTATGTGAAGACCACGGAGACCGAGCGGCTGGTTAGTGGCGTGAAACGGGCCCTGGAGCTTCAGCAGCTCCGGCGGGAAAATTCACGGCTGAAAGAAAGCGTGCTCGATGATGCCCTGGCGCACCCGGAAGCTTTCGAGAGCATCGTGACGGCCTCCCAGCGGGTCTGGGGCATTTTCAAATATCTGGAGGCTGTTTCCGCGTCGCCCATGGCGGTGTTGATTGCCGGAGAGACGGGCGTGGGCAAGGAACTCTTCGCCCAGGCCGTTCACCGCGTCAGTGGTCGGGGTGGTCGCTTCGTTCCGGTGAATGCGGCGGGTCTGGAGGATCAGGCCTTTTCCGATACGCTCTTTGGCCATGTGAAGGGGGCATTCACCGGCGCGGATTCGGCCCGGCCCGGCCTCATCGAGCAGGCGGCCGGGGGCACGCTTTTTCTGGATGAAATTGGCGATTTGGACAGCTCCGGGCAGATCAAGCTGCTTCGCCTGTTGCAGGAAGGGGAATACTATCCCCTGGGTTCGGATGTGGCGCGAAAGTCGGATGCGCGCATCGTGGCGGCGACGAACCGTGACCTGAAGGCGCTCAGCGATTCGGGTGGCTTTCGCAAGGACCTCTACTTCCGACTCCAGACACACCGTGTGGTTGTGCCTCCGCTCCGTGAACGGCGGGAAGACATTGCGCCGTTGCTGGAGCTTTTTCTCGATGAGGCGGCTGCGATGTTGCAGAAAAAGCGACCCTCGGCACCCCGGGAGCTGTCCGCCCTGCTCAAGACCTACCATTTCCCCGGGAACGTCCGGGAGCTGCGCTCCATGGTGGTGGACGCGGTAACCCACCATCCAGGCGGCATACTTTCCATGGCGCGCTTCAAGGAGCACATGCAGCACCTCGCGCCGCTTCACGATCCCGCGCCGCGACCGGGTGCGGGTGTAACGTTCGGGGAGGTTTTGCCCACCATGAAGGAGAACACGGAAATGCTGATCGAGGAGGCGCTGCGCCGGGCTGATGGCAACCAGGCCATCGCCGCCGAGATGCTGGGCATTTCGCGCCAGGCGCTCAACAAGCGGTTGAAGCAGTCCGGCGAGTAAGAGGCACCTAATATGTTCGTCTCCGTGAAAATCCGTACTACAACCTGTCATTATCCTGTTTTTTCAACACGTTTATTTCAAGCCGATCCATACGCTATTTCCACAAGACAACTTGCGGAGCGAAATAGAGAGAGAGTCTTTTTTCGTGACTTTTCGTGACCAACTAGAAGAATGCTGACCACGGAGTGCACGGAATTTCACGGAAGTAAGCAATGCTCAAATCAGCATATTCAAAGCCCTGTACACCCCAAATAAAACCAACTATTCTTGACCCGAGAAAGAATTTGCGCTAATTTGCGAAAATTTGCGGTTCGACCTTTCTTCGAGCGCCTTAGCCGACTCATGTGTTTTCCGATGTGGAAGCCTTGTTGGTTCCCTATCGGAATAGAAACGGAACGCCGCGTTTCGTGGTAGTATTCAAATAATTCATTGGAAGGCAGAAGGGGATTGTAGTGGCGTTCAAGAAAACGACAGTTAAGTTTATTCGAGGCCTTGTCTTCTCCTGCCTGGCCGTTTGGTCCGCATGCTGTCCGGCGCAGGAACTGTCCACGACTACGATCTTCAAATCGGGCACGGAGGGTTACCACACCTTCCGCATCCCCGCTATTATTCGCACACCCCACCGGCTGCTTGCCTTTTGCGAGGGTCGAGTCGGCGGCGGGGGAGACTCGGGTGAGATCGATCTGGTGATGAAGCATAGTGCGGATGACGGCGCCACCTGGTCGCCGTTGGTCGTGGTGGCTCATGATTCGGGGTTTACCTGTGGGAATCCTGCGCCGGTGTATAACGCCCGTACGGGCAAGGTGGTGCTGGTGTGGACGAAGAATCCGGCAACCGCGAAGGAAAGCCGAATCCTGACCGGGGAGGACCCGCCCCGAACCGTGTGGGTTATGCAAAGCGGGGATGGGGGCGATACCTGGAGCGCGCCAGCGGAAATCAGTGCGACGGCGAGCAAACCGGAATGGCGGTGGTACGCCACGGGACCGGGTCACGCGATTCAACTGAAGTCGGG
>JBHEKR010000527.1:0-15641 GCA_041859365.1 Candidatus Hydrogenedentales bacterium | reverse complement strand
CGCAAAGGCATCGACAATAGAGCAATGCACGCGACCAAACAGGACGCCCCCGCCACAGCCAGGCCCGCTACGCGTTCGGGACCGTCCCGCGTTTTTTTCCATGTTGTCAGGAAGGTTCGAAGTTTGCCATGTGGGACGGTTTTCTCCCGAACAAAGCTTCCCACATAGCAAACTCGTGGGGGATTCCCGCGAGCAGTCTGCATCGGGCACATGGCACAAGCCGTCGCGGTCGCTTGTAGGCGCGGCGACGGACCATGTTTCGCCTGCGCCCTGACCTACACTTGGTAATTGCTCGTGGCACAACTTGCCACTTTCAATTCCAGACTCCACCTGCTAGCATTCATGTGGAAGGGACGTAATCTTTGACGATAGAGACTTCGAACGTCTTCTGACCGAATTGGGTTACCGGGCTAGATTCCCCGGCGATGTCGTCAAGATGTACCGAAAACGGATGCAGTTCATCCTGAATGCGCCCGACGAGCGGTCGTTCCGCGCCATGAAGAGCTTTCACTTTGAAGAGTTGAAAGTCGACCGCCAGGGCCAGCATTCCATCCGGCTCAACCGGCAGTTCCGGTTGGTCTTTCTATTCGAAGGCGAGCCGCCCAACAAGAGATTCGTAGTACTCTCAATCGAGGACTATCATTAAAATGGAAAACACGCCCCTTAAACTCGCCGAAGTCTTCCCTCCGGGCGAATATATCCAGGAGGAACTGGAGGCCCGTGGCTGGCTTCAGTCCGACCTCGTGTCCATCCTCGGTGTGGACAAGAAGACCGTCAGTGATATCATCGGCGGAAAGCGTAGCATCACGCCCGAAATGGCCGTGCTCATCGGCGAGGCCTTCGGCACCGGGCCGGAAGTGTGGCTCAATCTGGACAACGCCTACCGCCTGCACCATGCCCAGTGCAGCCACGCGCACACGTAGAGCGTGTCACAGGCGGAATTCGATGCCTTCGTCGCGGATAGCAGGCCCTTGTACTCCGCGAGCCGGGTAAAGGAGTTCGCGGCGAAGCTCGCCGTGCATCCGGGGCTGGTGGTGGGGCGGCTTCAGTTTATGGGGGCGATGGACTACAGTCAACACCGGGGTATACCGCTGAAGGTCCGGCGTATCGTCGCGGAGAACGCGCCGCACGATGGGTGGGGTTGTATTGCGCCGAAACTTGCTGGCAGATTGCCCCATAGGTAGTACGCGTGTATACTTGCGGTGGACGCCGACACCGAAACGGGGGTTCTCAAAACGTGATGCCGAGTAGCCAAAATTGGTCTCCAACCCGATTCGAGCGCTTCGAAAGCGCGAACGACGGTTGCAGCACCAAAGTTGCCATTATCCAAACCGATGCGGGGCCAGCCTACCTGAAAGCGCTGGGTAACCCGGAAGGCCCGCACGCGCTTGCCCGTGAGTGGGTAGGCACTTCACTCGCGCGCTGGTTTGGTCTGCCGACTTTCAAATTCAGCATCATGCACCTCGAGCCGGGAATGGACGTGCCTCTTGGTGGTGGAATTCTGGCGGAGCCTGGGAGCGCCTTCGTTACTAGCGCGGCGATTGGTGATCCCTGGTCAGGCACCAAAGTCGATTTGAAGCGGGTCGTGAATCCATCGGACATCACACTGCTGGTGATCCTCGACACATGGCTCTTGAATGCCGACCGCCATCCACCAGAAGGTAAATACCGGAAGCCCAACTACGACAACGTCTTTCTGGAATATCAACCGACGACGAAAAAGAAGCGGTTGATTGCCATGGACTTCACCGAGTGCCTGAAAACGGGAAGTAGGCTCAATTCGAGCATTAGCAACATAGACTATACGAAGGACCCGGGAATTTATGGACTATTTCCCGAGTTCAGGCCTTTTCTCGATGGCACCGCATTCCAGAGAGGGCTGATGCAACTGAAATCGGCCAACAGAGCGGAATTCGAACATATTGTGAACGACATTCCAGTCGATTGGGACATCGCCGACGCAGTGCGGAGCGCGATTGTCGATTTCCTCATGCTGCGTGCTGGATTCTTGGTGGAGCACCTTCCCGACGCTTTCCATCCCTTTCTTGGCAAGCAGGGTGGCCTTCCACTAGAGTGAAACCCGGCGCTGCCAAAAGGCAACTAGCTGCGTTATAATAGAGACCGCTACAATGGGTGCGCAGATCAGATCTGCGACAAATGATACCAGAGCCAACAATTAACCACGGGAGACTAGCCATGCCGAGGCAACAAGGTTATTATAGCCTCGTGCAGTATTGCCCTGATCCGGCGCGGGCGGAGGTGGCGAATGTGGGCGTGCTGCTCTTTTCACCGGGGCACGAATTCATCAATGTCCGCCTGTCCAGGAGTGTCCAGCATGTAAAGTCTGTCTTCCGAGGCCGAGAGCTGGACGCCGATCAGATTCGCCACGCGAAGAGGGCCATCAAGGAGCGCGTGGCCCACCAGAGAATGCAACTCCAGACCCTCGACGACCTGAAGCACTTTATCAGCACGCGCTTCAACACGGTCTTGCTCACGGCACCGCGCTCCATTGCGGTGGAAGACCCTCAGCGCCAACTGGAGTCGCTCTTTCACGAACTCGTAGGTCCGGAGCCGCAGCGACGTAGCATGTCACGTCCCTATCCCGAGCTCGAAGCGTTTTTTCGCTCATCCGAGATCGCGCCCCACGTGGAGTTTGATAAGGAAATCATCATCCCGAAATACAACCGGCCTGTGAAGATGCCCTATGTGTTCACCAACGGTCAGGTGAATCACGTGATGCCCCATCGTTTCACGACGACCGGCGAGGCCTTCCGCATCATGGGCGAGGGCACACTGCTTGCCCGATACGGCGCGGACAGCGGACAGGAATATGTTTTCAACGTGCTTCCGATGGCCGAGCCAACGCAGGACAACCCAAGTCTCAACGCTGAGGTGCTGGATGTACTCGAAGGATTGCAGAACGAAAACGTTCGGGTCATTCGTGAACGGGGTGTTGGGGAATTCCTCGAAGACTTACGCGTGAAGGCGGCGGCGCACTGAAGCTGGCCGGACTTTCTGCCAGAAATACGTCTCTTTCCCTAGCTCCGTTTGGTCGAAGATGCGCTGGGGCAGTGAATGCAGTCCCCGGAGCTCCACTCCGAAAGTTCCGTCTCTTGCCACCAAGCGCTGAAAATTTACAGAGGCGCACCACCCTTGACAATCAACGAAATTTCCGCTATACCTGTAAATCCAGATCAGAAATTCAACGTCGTCAAAGTGTCATATAAAGGGAGGCATATCCAATGGGGTGCAGCCGCTACGGCTTCGGGGATCCAGGCGCACCCCACTTCATGACTTGTACCATTCTCGAGTGGACTCCGGCGGCGGCGTGGGCGACGGAAGGCCGTCTCAACTGCTTTTTTTACCGGAAAGTCTCTCACGATGATCAATAGCAGTCGAAATACAGATGTAGAAAAAGAGCGCTACCTTCAATTGGTTAATGAGTTTCTGTGCCCGATGTTTCCTGGGACGACAGTACTTGTGAAGTCTTTTTCGGCACCGAAAAGCAAGAATCTGGTTTCAGTTTACGAGAATGGTACCCAGCTCAAAATAAAGCCGTTTGCTGAGTCAAGCTATGTTTTCTTTGCCTGGAGGAGTCAACCTTTCAGTCAGCAGGAACGAAACACAATCTCAGTATTTAATGAGGTAATGTCAATCCTATTGGACCAATGGGACGAAGCTCTTTGGCGTTATCAAGCAAATGCTTTGTTACCCAAATTTGTAGCCAAGGCGACGACGAGCAACTGGAAGGTTCTTACATATGTCATTACGACTATGCTTGAATGGTCAGAGCAGACATATGAAGGGCAACGAATTGCTTTTTCAGTGGGCGTTGGTGGTCGAGCCAAGTTTGAGGCACCGGAATTCTCGAAAGTCGTAAGACACGACTTCATAAAAGTAGTTTCAAATGGCTTTGACACCATGATGCAATGTGGCTTGGATGGCAAAGTAATCGGGCATGTAACTTTCTCTTCGATAGACTCTCAGAAACTGCTTGCTCCTGTTCGGTATGGGGCACTTGCAAACTGGTCGGCAGATGGACGCCCTGTTGTTTGTCTAAATCGAAATGGTGAAGTTCTTATTTTCATAGACAAAGAACTTCGCTTTGCTAAGCGTAGAGGCTTGTGGAGGCATTTCGCACATGAGACTAATATCAAGCAAATGGCGCTTGGTTCTACCAAGCCTTTTGAACTGACAATTCGGAAAGCGGTCTATCTCACTGCCTTAGATGTTGCATTCTCACGGAGCGGAGGGTGCATCGGGCTGGTGAAAAATGGTAAGCAAGCTCTGATGAGAAGTGATAAGGAATCCGATAAAGGTGTGGTCACAGTTAGAGACAATCTACAGAATTCCTCGGATATAAAATCGAGCACTATACGTGCCCTTCTGGGGGACTCTAGAGATTTCACTTCGGTAGACCGTCGCCTTCGACAGGAACTGATAGCGTTGGATGGAGCAACTGTGCTTCATCACAATGGCCAAATTCAGGCCGTGGGATCGATCTTGCGCGTTCCGGGTGGTAGTACAGGAGGAGGCCGCACAGCGGCGGCAAAGTGCCTCTCCAGTTTTGGCATGGGTATCAAGATATCCAATGACGGTTACGTTGAAATTTATGCGCCCGGTGATCCAAAGCCAAGGATAGCGTTTGGCTGATGGCCAAAATGCCCGACCTCACCCAACCGCAACTCGAATCGTACCCGTGAGGCGTGGCTACGCTTCTTTGCGGCCAAATCGACGTGGCAGATTCGGCGTCGGTACACGCATTGGTCAGGAGTTTAGATGAATCTAACAATGGAAAACGATCATTTATTTACTCAAGAGGCTCTCAATGAGATCTTCAAAATATCGCCAAACGACCCTGATCGGGTCATCTCACGTGAAAGCGGGAGTCTGGAATTCAAGGAAGCTTTCGGCTGGAATAGTTTGGCAAAATACTTGAAAACAAGTGGAGCCTATGCAAACACGAGAGGTGGCTACATAGTATTTGGTATCTCCAATAATCCCCACCGTCTTGTAGGGCTGTCAGGGAATAGGTTGAAGACTTTCCAGGATATTGATCCCGAAAAAATGTCACAGCATTTCAATGAGCACTTCGCGCCCGAGATTAAATGGGAAATTCTGGAGTATGTGCTCGAAGACAGGACATTTGGCTTGTTGTATATACATGAAGCATTCGACAAGCCTGTTGTTTGTACTAAAAATGCAGGACAGGAACTCAAAGAGGGTGATATCTACTACCGGTACCGTGGGCGCACTGAACGCGTAAAATATCCTGAGCTTCGTCAAATCCTTGATGTAAAGCGGGCCAATGAGCAAAAGCTCTGGATGAAACATTTGGAATGCATCGCGCGAATTGGTGTCAGGGAAGCTGCGGTTTTCGATTTGCATACCGGTCATGTCTCCGGCGCTGGTGGAACATTCGTAATCGAGGAGTCGATGCTGAGCCAGCTATCATTCATAAGAGAAGGGGAGTTTTCCGAGGTCAAAGGACAGCCCACACTGAAACTTGTGGGTGAAGTCCAGTCGCTATCTGGGCCGGTACCTGGGAACACCAGTGGTAGAATTGTAAAAACGAAAGGTATCCGAATTGGGGACATCGTTCTGAATTTTCTGGATAAGGTCAGTGTACCCGACCCTGAAGAATACTTGAAACAGGTATGCTTCGAGAGTTCCGCGTACTTACCCGTCCATTTCTACATAAGAAAGGCGAAAATGTCGACGCCCGATGCGATTACGTTTCTGGAAGGTGTTGTTTCGCGATCTCCAACACGTGTTCGACTGATTGAACGATTGCAGGAAAAGAAGACGCAATCGCTACCCATTCCGGAGGCAAACACAGATTCGGCAATTCGAAGAAAGAGATTTGCGAAGGAATTGCGGCAGAAGGCGGTCGATGAAGGTCTTTCTGGCCCGGATCTGCTCTCCTGCTTGCAAGCGCTCCGCGCACTAACATCGCAAGAAATTCGAGCGAGATCGTCTTACCTTCGCGGCTTACTAAAATTGTGGTTTAACAAACACTACGCGACGGCAGACGGAGTGCTCGCGGATAATTTGCGTAGATCCATTTGCTGGTTGGACGAAGCTCGATATATGGAAGACGAAAAATGAGTTCGCTACAAAAACTATTAGTTTTCGGACCGTCCCACGCGGGGATGTTGACCGCGAAGCAAGAATGTCGAGATTGGTTTGTTTGGCGATGGCACTGTATGTATTGTCGAGATCGAGCATTTTTGCCTGAATGCTAAAATCTTTCAAACGACTGTGCTTTGCCTCGGGTCAGGAGCGTCCAAGCTCCTCCTACAAAATTTGCCGAAACAGCATAAACCCCTCCGCCGCCGCCACTGAAATCTCGCTGCCCCGCAGTCTTGCCGTGTATTCCACATTCTGCACGCTGGAGTGGTGGATTGGGTCGCGCATTTGCGAGCTGTGCAGGCTTAACGCGTGGAGCTTTTGTTCGAGGTAGTCGGAGATGTCCACATAGAAGTTCATGTGGATCTTCTCGTGCTCGAGGCTCCAGAAGAGGCTGGTGTTGTTGTAGCCGAGGACGAGGGGCTGGATGGGTTTGTCTTTGGGGACGCCGGGGCGGGCTGCCGTGAAAGCGGCGCGGAAGACGGCCTCGTGGTCCTGGTTGTAGGAGGAGACGGGGATGGCGAGCATGGTGGGCTGAAGCTTGTCCAGCGCGAGGCGGGCGTCGCGCTCGAAGAGGGCGATGAGGTCGCGGCGGGGGATGGTGTCCATGCGCAGGTGGGTGTCGGCGTCGCGGTAGAGGTATTCGAAGTCGTCGACCTTGAGGTATTCCATCACCGCCTCAAACTCTTTCTCCCGCGTGCGGCCATCGACGAGTTCGTCTTTGCCGTCGTAATGCTTGAGGGTGCCCACGGAACAGCAGATGACGTAGACCTCGCCACCGAGATCTTTGATGCGGGCCATGGTCCCGGCGCAGCCGAAGCTTTCGTCGTCGGCGTGGGGCGAAATGACCAGGAGCCGTTGCTTCGACAGGTATTCGTCACCGGGGGTCTGGGGCACTCTCATTCAGCAATTCCTCGTAGATGGCTTCAATCCGTTGAACCATGTGTTGCAGGCTGTAGTGGGGCACGACTTTGGCGCGGGCCGCCCCTCCCATGAGGCAGCGCCGCTCGGGTGAGTGTACTAGGGCGAGGACGGCGCATGCCAGTTCATCGGGCGCGCGGGGCGCGACGAGGAGGCCGGTTTCGCCGTCGTCGACGATGTCGGGGATGCCGCCCACGCGGGTGGCGACGACCGGGACGCTTGCTGCACCGGCCTCCAGGATGACGCGGCCCATGCCTTCATTGACGGAAGGCACCACGAGCACATCGAAAGCCGCCATGAGTTCGGGCACATCGTTGCGACGGCCGAGGAAGTCAATGGGCAGGTCGCTCGCGGAGCGTTTGAGTTGGTCGGCTTGCGCGCCGTCGCCCGCGATCATGAACTTGAGCGAAGGGTCCTTCTCGTGAAGTTGTCGTGCCATTTCCACAAAGTAATTGAAACCCTTCACGGGCTCCAAGCGCCCCACGCCGCCGATGTGCACTTGATCTTCCGCGATACCGAGTGCGGCGCGGGTTTCCTTGCGCCGCGCGATGGCCGCTTCCCAGGGCGCGGTGTCAATACCGCTGAAGACCACGCGGTATTGGTCGCGCTGGCCGATACCCTCGGCGAGGTGCTCTTTGATGCCGCCTTCGGTCAATTCGATCATGCGGCTGGTGCGGCGGGCGGCATGGCGCTCCATCCAGACGTAGAGCCGGGTGACGGGGCTGTTGAAATAACCGTGGAAGACGTTGCCGTGGGGCGTGTGGACGACGTGGCGGATCCCCGCGCGCTCGGCGGCGAGGCGTCCGAGGAAGCCCGCCTTGGAGGTGTGGGTGTGGACGAGGTCGTAGCGGCCTTCCTTGAGCTTTTGCGTGAGGCCGCGTAGGGCCAGCCAGTCGCGGTGGGGCATGGGCGCGCGCACGAGGTGGGGCTCGCGGATGATGGGGATGCCCGCCGCCTCCACCGCCGCCTCGATGCTGCCCTCGCTACCGTCCACGGGCCCGCTGATGAGATCGACGTCGAAGCGCGACCGATCAGCGAGGCGCACCGTGTGGAAGGTGTTCTCCTGGGCACCGCCTTGCGACAGGCGGGTGATGATGTGGGCGATGCGATAGCGGGTCATGGGGAATGGGTCTTATGGGTCGTATGGGACGGGCCTTGGCGGCAATTAAGTTCGAACTGAGGTTTCACGATGTTAGACCGTTTCGCCCCGAAGGGGCAGTGCAGCTTCCAGCCCTGGGCAACGCCCAGGGTAACAAGCAGACCTTAGTTTCTCGCCCTGTAAGGGCAGCGCAGTGGGGCGGCGACACAGCGTCTCTGCTTGCAACTGCACTGCCCTTTCAGGGCGAAAATTCCAAGGGGCGCACATATCCCTGGGCGTTGCCCAGGGCTGAAAGCTGCGCTGGCCTTTCAGGCCGAAGACCGAAGTTGTGATTTTCCAATCGCATATTACGTCCTTTTCCGAGGACATTCACGGCACGAATGCTAAAGACTACGCATCTTGCCCCGAATCTTGTTTGTGGCGCCAGGATCACAGGCCTCTCTACAGCCGCAGACTGTTATGGGCCCTCGATCGACTTTTCAGCAAACACATCCCAGTTGAGCAGTTCTTCCAGGCGCTTTTTTCCGGCGCTTCCGAGGGATTCCGCGAGGTCGGGATTCTCCAGAATGCGGCGCAGGGCCTCGGCCAGCTTTTCCGCGTTGCCCGGCGGCACGAGGATGCCCGTTTTCTCGTGCAGGACCGCATCCACCACGCCGCCGCTGCGTCCCGCGACGACCGGCTTGCCATGGGCGTGGGCCTCGGTAAACACCAGACCGAAGCCTTCGACCTGGCCGTCCTCGTCTTCGCCCGTGGGCAGGGCGAAGCAGGTGCAGGTCTGGTAGAGCGCCTGGAGGGTGTCGTTGTCCACGTAGCCGGGGAGGTGCACAAAGCCCTCCATACCCAGGGCTTCCGCCTTGCGGCGGCAGTTGGCCAGTTCGGGTCCGCGGCCGACCAGGATGAGGTGGACGTTCGGGTGATCTTCGTGGAGCAGGGGCAGGGCTTCGATGATCGTGATCTGGCCCTTGCGCGGGATAAATCGACCGACCGCGAGAATAAAGTTGTAGCCCTCCACATCGAGGCGGCGACAGGCCACCGCGGCCACTTCGGGTGCGATGGGCTCGGGCACGCTGGCCCCCGGCAAGACCACCCGAATGCGATCTTCATGGACGCCGAAGCGAATCAAATTCTCGCGGGTGAATTTGCTGATGGCCACAGTGTACTCAGCGTTGCGATAGAGATTCCGCAGGGCGAATCGGGCGAGTGGATTCTTCGCAAACTTGAGAAACTCATAGGCGTAGGCCAGGTTGATGTAGGGCGTACCACGAAAGAGCTTCGCGAGTCTCCCCAGCACACCGCCATAGGAAATGTTTATGGCGATGATTCGATCCATGCCGCGCGTGTGCGGCCAGCATTTCAGCAGAAAGGGAACCAGGCGCCACCAACCGGCGTCGTAACCGCCGAAGCGCACCACGGTGTAGGGCTCCGCCGCATCGAAAGCCTCCATATCCGGAAAAAACGGCGCGACCACGGTTACCTCGTGCCCCTGGCGATGGAGGGCACGGGCAAGCTCCAACGCGACGGTGCTGATGCCGCCTTCGATGGGAGGATAGTCAACAGTGGGAATGAGAATGCGCATGAATGGGGAAAGGTTCCGTTTGGGTTTTAGTCTGGAGTCGTATGGGTCGTATGGGTCGGAGCATTAGCCCGCCGCCTAAAGCCTAAAGCCTAAAGCCTAAAGCCTAAAGCCTAAAGCCTAAAGCCTGAAGCCTGAAGCCTAAAGCCTATTTCACTATCAGAAAATCTCCCATGGCCAGCGCGTCCATGCCGGTGCCGTAAAAACATTTCAAGGCATCAGCGGGGGTATGTACGATGGGCTCGCCCATGACGTTGAAACTGGTGTTCAGCACCATGGGCACGCCCCGGATCGCTTCGAAGGCTTTGATGAGTTGATGATAGCGCGGATTGGACGCCTCCGTCACGGTCTGGACCCGCGCGGTGCCGTCGATGTGGGTGATCGCGGGCACCTCCGCCTGCTTTTCGGGGCGCACGGGATAGACGAAGAGCATGAAGGGCGAATCGGTGCAGCCCTCGAAGTATTCCGGGGCCCGCTCGGCCAAGACGCTCGGCGCGAAAGGACGAAACTCCTCGCGAAACTTCACGTAGGTGTTTACGAGGTCCTTCATGTCCGCCCGCGTGGGATCGGCCAGTATGCTGCGATTGCCCAGGGCCCGGGGACCAAACTCCATCCGGCCCTGATACCACCCAACGATCTTGCCCTCGGCCAAGAGTCCGACCGCGTCGGTCGCGATCTCCGTCGAGCGCGTGTAGGGTGTCTTGGTGAGCTTGAGGTGAGCCTCTATCGCGGCATTGTCGATGTCAGGCCCCAGATTCGCCTGGTTCATGGTAAAGCCGCGCTTCGGGCCGTTGAAGCGGTGGTGCAGTTGGAGTGCGGCACCGATGGCGATGCCGTCGTCGCCCGAGGCCGGCTGAATCCATATATCCTCGAAGCCAGACTCCCGTTTTAGCCGACCGTTCATGGAGCAATTGAGCGCTACGCCGCCCGCCAGGCAAAGATTGCTCAGGCCCGTCTCGCGGCGAAGATTCTCCGCCAGGCGCAGCACAATGTCCTCCAGCAGACGCTGGGCGGAGGCCGCGAGATTCTGGTGGTGCTCGGTGATGGGCTCGCCCTTTTTGCGCGGTGGGCCGAATTCGCGAATGAACTTCTCGCTGAAATAACCGCAGCGCGATCCGGGCAAATAGTGCCAGGCGGTGTAGCTGTGGTCGATGCGATACCAGCCATCGTCCTGGGGCCGGAGGACCTTCTTCAAGGTCTCGTAGTACACCGGCTCGCCGTAGGAGGCCAGGCCCATCACCTTATATTCATCCGACGCCCGCAGGAAGCCGAGGTAGTCCGTCAAGGCGGAGTAGAAGACCCCGAGCGAGTTGGGGTAGTTCGCCTGACGCAGGCGGGTGACGTCCGCCCCGCGCCCGATGCCGGTCCACGTAACGGCCCACTCCCCCACGTAGTCGATGGAGA
Organism: Candidatus Hydrogenedentales bacterium; assembly: GCA_041859365.1. Taxonomy (GTDB): domain Bacteria; phylum Hydrogenedentota; class Hydrogenedentia; order Hydrogenedentales; family JAEUWI01; genus JAEUWI01. The sequence continues at coordinate 4,515 of JBHEKR010000527.1, read as the reverse complement.
GGAGGGCCGCCTCGTCGAAGGGGCTGCACAGAAACGCGCTGGCCGCATGGGCCGGGTGATGCTCCATGAAGTGGAGGTGGGCCCGCTGGCCGCACAGGGATCGCATGCCCCGGATATACCCGGCGTTGTGCCAGAGCTCATAGGCGGAAAAGGCGGCGGCATAGAAAGGACTCCTCCACGCCGTGCTTAACCGATAGGGCAATCGCCGGCCAACCCGCAGCCCGGGGCGCATGTAGCAGCCGATGTGATCTACGTCGTCCAAGGTCAATCCCGCCTCGGAAAGGCACCAGTTGACCGCCAATCGGGGGACGCCACCCTGGTGTTTTACTCGGGAGAGGCGCTCTTCCGCTACCGCCGCGACAACCTGCCCGTCCTGAACGAGCGCGGCGGCGGAATCATGGGAATAGCCCCCGATACCAAGGATGTTCAATCGTATTCTCCTGCCTTCATAGGATTTACGCCGACGACACCGACCGGCCAGTCTCGCGTATTATAGAAGACAGGGGTGCCGATAGGGAATACTCTTCACGCTTTTAACAGAATTACGTGGCTTTACCTTAATCGTTGGAATTGTGAGCGTAACCGTGTATGATATTAGGCAGAGTGGTCCTTTTACATAAAGGAGTAAAATCGTGGAGGAGAACATGTCGGAAACCGAAGAACAAATGCGGCAGCGGAAGAAAAAGGACCAGCACCTGGGCGATACCAATCCCTCGGATATGGTCAAGATGACCGTCACCCTGCCCCGTTCCGTCGCGGCCTTCCTTCGCTGGAAGGCCGAAGTCGAGGGTATCAAGCGGGACGAGCTGCTGCGCCGCATCGTGACCTACTACGCCAAGCGCCTGCGCGAGCGGGATCTGAACACCCCGCCGGTGATGGATTAGGAGCAAAGGGCCCGGGGCACTATCCGCAGGCTCAGGAGTCCGCCCCTGCTCCCGTGGCGGGGTTCAGAGCGTGGCCCGCGCCGTCGTAGTCGCCCAGGGCGGCGTTGCCCCGCGCGCCGGGGGAAATGTCGATGCTTTCTTCGTCGCTGGGATCAAGGTGGCCGCTCATTTCGATGAGGTGGACGATGTTTTCGATGAGCTCTTCGCTCCCTTCGCCGCCCAGGTGGGGCGGGGCACCCGGGTCGAAGTGGGTGTTGGGCGTGCGGTCGGATTCGCGCAACGCGAAGGGCGTCACCGCCGTCCAGTGGGGCGTGAGGTGCGGGGCGTAGGGCCCGAGCACGGGATCCATTTTGTCCGAGCCGCCCGATTGCTTGAGCAGCACCAGCGCCAGGGGCTGCCAGCGGTTGGGGTCCGTCATCATCGTGCCCGGCATCGTCACCACCATGGGCCCGTTCACGGGCATGTAGCCGTAGGTCGGGGTGTAGCCGTTCTGTTCGTTGGAGCCGTCTTCCAGGCCGAAGGCGAGCACGGCGGCCGCAATCCGGTTCCCCAGAGCGGCGGGAGCATTACCCGCCGTGGACACGATGCTTCGGTCATAGCCCAGGTCGTCCATCGCCGCGTCAAAGGCCGCAAAGGATTCCGCCATGCCCCGCGAGTGGTTAAAGCGCGCCCGCAGAACCCGGTATGCGGCGAAGCTCATGGCTTCGGCGCGGGCCGCGTTCAGGTCCGTCGCGGTGAGCTTCTCGTCGTGGAGATAGGGCCTCGCATTCGGGTCGTAAGCCGCCCAGGCGTCCCACATCGCGATGGAAAGGTGGAAGAGATTCCGCGCGTGGATCGACGCCTGCGGCTCATCGCGCTGGATGGCGGCAAGGAGTTCCTCGTTCCAGATCCGGGCCGCCGAGGGCTGGGCGACTGCGGAAATGGGGATGAGGGCCGAGGCTAAGCATAAGAGCAGTCCCAAACGTCGCCGAGGACGGTCCAGAAGGTTTGACATCTATGCACCCCTTTCATGTTATGGGCTTAGAGCAACCGATGGCCGCAATCCAATATTTTGACCACGGAGACGCGGAGAAAAAGTAAAAAAACCAACTTAAAATTCGCGTTCATTCGCGTCTATTCGCGGTTCAAATCTCTTCCTGCGTAATCCGAGGCAATGCGGCCACCCATTCCGACGGAAGGCGGCCACCCATTCCGAGGCAAAGCGGCCACCGATTCCGAGCGAAGGCGGCCACCCTTTCCGAGGGAAGGCGGCCACCCTTTCCGAGGGAAGGCGGCCACTTTATGAGGAGTTGAGCGCAGGCGGCGCGGGATAACGTTGATCGGGCACAATCGTGCTCCTTTTCGGCTTTTTAAGCGAGGAGGTTGCGATGCCCGCGGAGCGGATATCCATGCGCAAGATTCGAGAAGTGTTGCGGCTGAGTTTGGGCGGGCGTATGAGTGCCCGGGCGGTGGCGGCCAGTTGCGGGATGGGCCGGACGGCGGTTCGTGAGTATGTCCAGCGTGCGAACCGCGCGGGGCTGTCGTGGCCGCTGCCGGAGGGGCTGGCGGACGATGCGCTGGAGTCGCTGTTGTTCCCTCCTGCCCCGCCTTCGGAGGAGGACCGCCCGCTGCCGGACTGGCAGGGGGTGCACGACGCCCTCAAGGGCAAGGGGGTGACGCTGTACCTGTTGTGGGAGGAGTACCGGGCGCTGCATCCGACGGGCTACGGGTACAGCCGCTTCTGCGACCTCTACCGGGATTGGGCGGGCAAGCTTCCGGTGTGGATGCGCCAGGAGCACAAGGCGGGGGAAAAGCTGTTCGTGGATTATGCGGGCATGACGATGCCGGTCACGGACCGCGAGACGGGCGAGGTCCGTCAGGCCCAGATCTTCGTGGCCGCGCTGGGCGTCAGCAGCTACACCTTTGCGGAGGCGACCTGGACCCAGACCCTGCCCGACTTCATCGCCTCCCACGTCCGCGCCTTTGAATTCTTCGGCGGCTGCCCGGCGCTGGTGGTGCCGGACAACCTGCGCAGCGGCGTGTCGCGCGCGTGCCGCTATGACCCCGACCTCACGCCGGCCTACTCGGAGATGGCGGCCCACTACGGCGTCGCGATCCTGCCCACGCGGGTGCGCAAGCCCCGGGACAAGGCGAAGGTGGAGTCGGGCGTGCTGGGCGTGGAGCGGCGCATCCTGGCCGCGCTTCGCGAGCGCACCTTCTTCAGCCTGGCGGAGCTCAATGCGGCCATGGCCCCGTTACTGTTGCTGTACAACACGCGCGCGTTCCAGCAGCGCCAGGGCTCGCGCAAGAGCCAGTTCGCCGAGTTCGACGCGCCCGCGCTTCAAGCCCTGCCTCAGGTCCGCCACGAGTACGCGGAGTGGGCGAAGGCCCGCGTCAGTCTCGACTACCACATCTGTGTCGACGGCCACCGCTACAGCGTCCCCTACCGCCTCGTGAAGGAGGAGGTCCAGGTGCGCATGAGCGCCACCCACGTCGAGATATTCCTCAACAATACCAAGGTCGCCAGCCACTTCCGCTCCCGCCAGAAGGATCGCCACACCACCCGCCCAGAGCACATGCCCAAGGGCCACCAGGCCCATGCCGAATGGACCCCGGAGCGCATCAAGCACTGGGTCGGGCAAGCGGGAAAATCCACCGCCGAAGTGGCCCAGGCCATTATGGACGCGCGCACCCACCCCGAGCAGGGCTTCCGCGCCTGCATGGGCCTCAAGCGCCTTGGCGACACGCTGGGCCTGGAGCGCCTCGAAGCCGCCTGTGCCCGCGCCCTGGTCCTGCAGTCGCCGTCCTACCAGAGCGTCAAGTCCATCTTGGAGAAAGGGCTCGACCGCGAGCCCCCGCCCCAACCCGCGCCCTCCCTGCCGCCCATCGAGCACGAGAACGTGCGCGGACCGGCATACTATCAATAACACAACACCCATACACTGAGAAAGGAAACACACCCATCATGCTTCTCCATCCAACCCTGGACAAACTCGCCGCCCTCAAGCTCCCCGGCATGCAGCGCGCCCTCATCGACCAGATGGCCCTGCCCGACTGCGACGGTCTCGGCTTCGACGAGCGCTTCGGCATGCTCGTGGACGCCGAATGCACCGAGCGCGACAACCGCCAGTTGGCCGCGAAGCTCAAGCGCGCCAAGCTGCGCCAAAACGCCACCATCGAAGACATCGACTTGCGCAGTCCGCGCGGCATCGACAAGGCCGTCCTGCTCGCCCTCGCGGGGTGCGGCTGGCTGCGCAAACACCACAACCTCATCATCACCGGACCCACCGGCACCGGCAAGAGCTACCTCGCCTGCGCCCTGGGACACCGCGCCTGCCGCGAGGGCTACCGCGTCCTCTACTACCGCGCGCCCCGCCTCTTCCAGGAGCTCGCCATCGCCCGGGGAGACGGGCGCTACGACCGCCTCCTGCGCGCCCTGGCCCGCACCGACCTCCTCATCCTCGACGACTGGGGCACCGCCCCCCTGACGGACGAACAACGCAAAGACCTCTTCGAAGTCGTCGAAGACCGCTACGACCGAAAGAGCACCCTCATCGCCGCACAACTCCCCACCCAGCACTGGCACCAACTCATCGGAGACCCAACACTCGCCGACGCCCTGCTTGACAGACTCATCCACAACGCCTACACC
>JBHEKR010000421.1:0-45807 GCA_041859365.1 Candidatus Hydrogenedentales bacterium | reverse complement strand
CTCGATTCGTTCGAGGCGGCGCGCCTGGATATACCAACTATTCAATCCGACCTTCTAGCGACCCAGCTTCATCAGATTGCCACGACCCATCTTAGTCTTCGGGGTGCCGTAGTCGGCGCGGGCGCCGATGTACTCCCGCTGGGCACTTTCCCTGGGAGATTCGCGAGGGTCCGCCTTGGTCCGCGACTTGGCCGCTTCATCGCGGGCCTGACGCGTTTCCTTTGCCTCCTTCTGGCGAATGGCCACCTTCGTATCACCTTCGGGCGGATTGTTGTCAACCGCCTTCAATACGGGGAAGAAATACCAACTGAAGAGGAAATCGCTGCCGTTCCGCGTAAACATGTCCGATTCAATCGCCTCATTCAGGGCGCCGAGAGACTTGTAATGATTGCGGGGGGGGACGGGAGCGAACACCAGACCGCGATAAGTACTCTCACCGAGCGATATCGTTCCACGGCGTACGCCGCGAAGTCCCTGCACGCTGCCAACTACGGGGGCGTGGAGATTACCCTCCACGAACTGATCGCCCGAATGGTAAAAGAGGGACTTGATCCCCTGGTACATCCACTTGTAGGGGCGCAGCGCTGGCTCTTCTTCATTTCCCAGCGGCCCGCGATAATTGGACTTCGCGCTGTTACTCCAGCGATTCATGTGATAGTAATCCCTGATAAACGAGGGATCGATAGGACTTCCGACTCTGGCTTCGTCGCCGAAACTTGCTGGAGCAACCAACGTGGCCGCCGCCATTGCAATGATCACAAGACTTCTCATGGTCTACCTTCCTTGTTCCGTCACTTCTTCCCCAGGGTAACTTATGTAACCACAACGCTTATGGTACCCGATAGGGCTGCCAAAAGCAATGGGTTTTAGCAGTTCCTGTTAACAATTTAGGGAGACTAGTTGTTGCCCGTAAATCCGACGAAATTCTTGCGGCCATTTCCCAGGAAATAGCCGAAAAAGCTCAGTAATCCGTGGTACTTGGCCTTTACATCCGACCAGGAGCTGATGTTTACAAACATCCTCCACATCTGTTCGGGGCGGAGATAGAACTTCCTCAGGCCGAGATCGACCAGCTCATTTATCTCATCTTTGTTCAGTTGGGCGAGGCTAATCGTGGGGGCCTGCTCATAGTCGTCTGTCACCCAGTCGCGCCAGTCCTCGGGAATGAGGGAGCCCGATTCTTTTGCCCATTCGTAGTAGCTCGTGCCCGGATAGGCGACCACCCCGGTAAATTGGGCGGTATCAATCTTCAATTCCTGGGACATTTGAATGGTCCGCATGGCCGTCTCGCGGGTCTCCTCCGGGCCACCGATCATGAAGCACCCGTGTATCCGCAGCTTGGCCTTGGCTGCGTTTTCCGCGAAGGTGTACATCTGGTCCACCGTGGTACCCTTTTTGACGTTGTTCAAGATCTTCTGATCGCCGAACTCAAAGCCCACGCAGAGCATGCGGCACCCCGACCGCTTCATCAGGCGTAAGACTTCCAGATCGTTCAGATCCACCCGCGCGTTGGCGCTCCAGGAGAGCTTCAGGTCCCGACGGATAATCTCCTCGCAGAGTTCGATCAGTCGATCACGGGCAATGCGCATGGTGAGGGTATCATCTTCAAACATCACCTCGCGCAGGCCCGGAATGATCTTTTTCGCGTGCTCCATTTCATCCACGACGCGCTTGACGCTGTGGGTGCGGTACCGGTGTCCATTCATCACTTGAGGGATCTGACAATAGGAGCAGCGGTAGCGGCAACCCCGGCCCGTAATCGCCGTCACGAAGGGGAAGAGCTTCGCCCCGTCGATATAGTCCTTCATATCCAGGTGGTGCCAGGCGGGGAAGGGGAGTTCATCCAGATCCTCAATATAGGGCATATCGGGGTTCTCTCTATAGACGTCACCGTCCATGTAAGAAACGCCCCGGCATTCGGTCATGGGCACGCCATAGGCCAGGTCGCGCAAGATATAGTCAAATTCATGTCGGGCCACCGCGTCCACGGCGCCCTTTGCGGCGCGGAGGGTAGACTCCGCCTCGGCGGAGACATGGGGGCCGACCATCACGTGGATGCCACCCACCGCCTCTTTGCACAAGCGCGCGGATTCGATGTCGGCATAAATGGAAGGCGTGGTGGCCTGGTACACCGTCATATCGGGCTTGAATGCCTTGAGATGATTCTCAATCACTTCGGGGGTCGGCATGTTCTTCGCCTGGCTGTCGAGGAAAAGCAACTCGTGGCCCGCCTGCTCCAGAACCGCCACCGCCGTCGCCAGATAGTCGGGATGGCGCTGCACCCGGCCCCGCGAGCGGGCGAACCAGCGTGCGGACTTCGTGAAGTCCTTGCCAAACATGGGGTTTAAGACCGCTACCCGCATCTACGTGCACTCCTTGCGTGAATTCCCTCAACGAAGAACCCTGTTCTCGTAACAATAACAATACATTGAGGTTAAGTATTTCCGGATCCGTCCGGAAGTCCGACTGCAATACCCATGCCAGTATAGCACAGTTTTCAACGCGGTAAAGGCGAAATCCGAAGCTGGCAGGCGCGAGGTGGGGGAGGTTGGCACAATTTCAATCGGTCCAGAGGTTCCCCAGGTAGCCGTCGTTCCGGGTGCTCGCTTCCGCGATTACACCGCGAAGAATGGTGTGGATGACGGGTCGGAGAGCGATGCGCTCCAGTGAATCCAGCGGGTGAAAGGCCACCTCCACGACCCGCTCGTCTTCGCCGACGCGCGGTAGACCCGAAATGATTCTCGCATCGAAGTAGAGATTGACGATGTGGCGGTGCTTGTCCTCGGGAATGCTGTCGTTCACCAGCAGCAGCGGACCGATCGCGCACTCAAGGCAAAGCTCCTCCCGCAACTCGCGCCGGAGGGCTTCGGCCAGGGTCTCGCCGAAGTCCACGCCGCCGCCGGGCAACATCCAATATGATTCACCCTCTTTTTGATGTCGAACCAGCAGCAGTTGATCGTTTTCAACGATGACGGCGGCGACACGGATTCGGGGCAGAGGGTGGGTCATAGTGCGATCTCGGGGCGCGGTCAAGCATTGCGACCGATGGGCGTGTTTTTGAACTCAGGGCAAAGGGCACGTACTATAGACGCGAACCACGAGACTAATGGATAGAATCATGAAAAGCAACCCATCAAAAGGACCCCATTCATGGTATTGAATCGACTGAAACAAATCCTCGTTACATCACTGGTCCTGACCGCGCTTGCCACGCCCCTCGTGGCGAGCGCCGCGCCGAAAGGCCCCCTCGAATTCGCGGAGAAGACTCGCAAGCATGGCGGCAATGTCAGCTTTGTATTCGGCGCGAAGCGTCCCTTTCCCCAGTGCCACGCCTCCACGGTAGCGGAGACGCCGGATGGCGGCCTGGTCGCGGCCTGGTTCGGCGGCACGGCCGAGAAGGATGACGACGTAGGCATTTGGATTTCCAATTTTGACGGCGAGAAATGGTCCGAGCCAGTGGCGGCGGCCAAGATCAACAATACGCCTCACTGGAACCCGGTCCTTTTCAAAGATGAAACTGGCGAAATACACCTTTTCTTCAAGGTGGGTCCCGAGATTCCGACCTGGCAGACCTACTGGATGCACAGCAAGGATGGCAAGACCTGGAGCGCGGCGGAAGAGCTCGTTCCGGGCGACCAGGGCGGGCGCGGCCCGGTGAAGAACAAAGCCATCGTGCTTTCCGACGGGACCTGGTTGGCGCCAGCCTCCACCGAGCCCGGGGAATGGCTTGCCTTTGCGGATCGCTCCACGGACCACGGTAAAACCTGGGAGCGTTCGGCCGATTTTGTGTACAAATCGGAGTCGGGAAAGGATAAGGGAATAATCCAGCCCACCTTCTGGGAATCAAAGCCCGGAATGGTCCATGCCCTGCTCCGCTCCACCAGCGGCAAGATCTGGCGCACCGATTCGAAAGACGGCGGCAAGACGTGGGTGCCGGTCTACGATTCGGGCCTGCCGAACAACAACAGCGGTATCGACGCCGTCCGTCTCAAGGATGGTCGTGTGCTCCTGGTCTACAATCACGTATCCGGCAACTGGAAGGCCCGCACGCCGCTGAATCTGGCGATTTCGAATAACAACGGCAAAACCTGGAAGACCGTGGCCTATCTGGAGGCCGATCCGGACCTGAAGAGCGAGTTCTCCTATCCCGCCATCATCCAGAAGGAATCGGGGGACATCGTCATTACCTATACCTTCTTGCGGGAGCGGGTGCGCTGCTGGCAGGTGCCCCTCGCGGCGCTGTAAGATGCCGCCCCGTAGTCTGTAGATCCCGAGAGGGGTGCTCCGGCATCCCTCTCTTCCTTTTTTGCGAGATCACGCCCCGAAATGCCGAGCCGAATATGCCAGAACCACGGACCCTTTTTGTTGCTCCTGATCGCGGTGTCCGCCGTTCGATTCTGGCTCATGTCTACGCTGGAGTTGAATGAGGACGAAGCCTACTACTGGGAATGGTCCCGCAATCTGGCCCTTTCTTACTACGATCAGGGTCCAGGAGTCGCGCTGGCCACGGCGCTGGGCACATCCCTTTTCGGACACACGGAGTTTGGCGTTCGCTTTGCCTCGTTCCTGATTGGCATCGTGACCCTTTCACTGGGCTATGGACTGGCCTGGCGCCTGGGACGCTCCAGAACCGCGGCGTTGTTCTGCGCCCTGCTACTCGCCTTTGTCCCGATCAATTTCATCGATGGTCTCCTCATGATCCACGACAACGTCATGTACCTGGGCTGGGTTGGCTTCGTGGTTGCCTTCTGTCGATATCTGGAGGTTCGACATGTCGGCTGGCTCTATGCCTGCGGATTTTTTCTGGGTGTCGGCATGCTTGCGAAGCACACCATGGTGCTGCTTGTGCCTCCCGTGTTTATCCTCGCCGCGCTGCGAAGGGAGGAGCGCGCCCTGCTTCGCAATCCCCACTTCTGGCTTGCCTCGGCTCTTGCGGTCGGCATGGCGCTTCCCATCATTGTCTGGAACCTGCAACATGACTGGGCAGGCGTGCGGGCCATCATCCACCTGCCCTCCTCCGACGACCACGGTCGGCATTTCTACCAGACCCTTGGCGAGTACATCTGGGGACAGTTGCTGGTTCTCAATCCGGTCATCGCCATTCCCATGGCAATGGTCGTCTGGCGCAGTTTTCGGTGTGATCGTGGCGACGCGCGCATCCAGTTTCTGGCCCTGAGCACGGCCTTCATGTTCGGTTTCTTCCTTGCCATGAGTTTCGGGAAGATGGTGCAGGCCAACTGGCCCGTGTGCGGCTACTTCGGCGGCCTGGTGCTGCTCGGCATTGAACTGGCCCGGCGGTGGGAGGGAGGACAGCGGCGACTTGGCCGAACCTGCGTCGTATCAACGGTGATCATGCTGACGCCCGTCGTCTTTCCTTCCACGCTGGCGCTTCCGGCCAAGGCTGTCGGGGCAACTTTGCCACCGGGCGCCATCATGACCAACCGTCTCTACGGCGGCAAGGAGATTGCCGCGGCACTCCAGCCGGTGCGTGATCGGAATCGGGGCATCCAGATATGCGGAAACCGCTACCAGGAAAGCGCCCTGATGGCTTTCTACCTGCCCGATCAGCCCCGGACATTCAGTCTGAACGTGGAAGCGCGGCCAAACCAGTATGACTTCTGGGAGCCGCCCGAAGCCCATATCGGGAGAGACTTCATCCTGGTGCGCCTGACCCATGAAGAGCCCCCGACCGCAGTTACCGCCTTATTTCAGTCCTGGGAGGCCTTGCCACCGGGGATTGTGGAGAGCCACGGTACGACAGCCAAAGCGTATCGCTTCTTCCTTATGCGGGACTTTCTGGGCCGCAGGTAATCCAGGACCGCAGCCGAATAGCCTCGGGGGCTGCGGGTTGGTCAATTCGATTAAGGCATGTATTTGGGGGAATCTCGTTGTCGTCTCCCCGGAAATTGGCGCAATTGATTCCGAGCGTATCACCTGGTTCTCCGACCCCAAAAGGGGCTGAACGGATCTTCTTCCACGGACTCCAACCATCTCGATCCTATTGCGTCATATAAAGTTATCCCGCATACTGCCGATAAACCAATCGGTTGGATTGGTTTCTGTGGAGGGCTGGGCAACCGCACATGCGGGTGTGTTTGCCAATATTTTCTCTTGACACGAGCCCTCCTCAGGCATAATGCTGAATTTGAGTTGTTTTCCGGTCTGTTGTACGTAGACTCTTCTCATCTTCACGTGAAGGGCTGTTCATGAAGCGCACGGGTACCCTGACTGTCCCCTACACCTTTTGCCTGTTTTGCGGGGTAATCGGCCTCGTCTTGCTGATGGCAGGCACCTTCACGTTGCTGGCCCTCAGGGATTTACGCGAGGCCCAACCCGTTCTGGCTACGCGGGTGCTCCACGACGCGATGGCGCCCGTTTCTCAATCCCTGGCCCGCCACTTCGACGCCCCGGTCCAGCAACTGAGTGCAATTCGTCAGTGGGCGAAAAGCGGACTGATTCCAGAGGCCAATCCCAACCGATGGCCCTTGGTCTTGCTTCCGACACTCGCCGCGTTGGACAACCTGGAGGCGCTCTATCTGGTTCGAGAAAACGGTTCCGCATGCCATATCGCCCGAACGGACGAAGGCTGGACGGGGAGCACGGCGGACCCGACCAATCCGGATGCGACATTAATTCAAATCGAGTGGGACCTTCAGGGGCGATGCCTGTCGGATGGGGAGCGGGGCGATGTCTCCGAAGATTTTCGTCGCAGCGACTGGTATCAGAAATCGATGGCGCACTTAGATAGCGGGCTGACCTCCCCGCTGGTGCCTGAATTGGGCGATACTTTGCTCACCCTCGCCGTTCCCCTGAACTTTGCCAATGGCCAGCGAGGTTGCATGGCGCTGGAACTGGATTCCTCGTTCTTGCAGGCCCCAATTGGCGGGGTGAATGGCGTCGATGTGATGATAGATCCCAATGGGGCGCGTCTCGGCCAGATTCAGGATGCCCCGGCCCTCGCGTTGCTTCAGGAGAAGGCCGTTCCCGGGTCGAATAGCGTGGCCCTGGCCCGGCTTTTTCCCCTGGCGTCGGATCGTGCTTCCTATTGGTACGCGGCGCTGCCCTACGCCCTGAGTGAATCAGAAATCTGGTGGGTGATCGCCCGGGTTGAGTCGTCGGCATTACCCATGCCGTCCTTGCCTGTCTTCACGTATGTGCTATGGACGCTGGCAGTGGGCCTGGGGGGCGCACTCGCGCTTGCGTTCGCCTTCGGGCGCCATATCACCCGTCCCTTGCGCCAGGTGGCGGCGCGGGCGCGAGGTATTCACGTGATTGAGGAACATTACCTGCCCTGGCCCCGTTCACGCTTTACCGAAGTCAACGTACTGACTTCCGCGCTCGAAGAAATTTACGAAGCGGCAGTGGAGCATCTGGACTACCACGATGCGCCCCTGGTGGCCTGGGCGGAACCGGAGACCTCCGCCACCGACGGAATGGTCGACGCCGACGCCGTTCGCCATGTCTTCCAGTTTCCTCGGGGCAAAGGTGCAAAGGCTTCGCTTGCGTCCTCCGACGGCGTCGTCATCGATGTCGCCGGCGATGTCGAGCGGGTCGCCCTTCCCGAAACCATACCGGCGGCCCAGCTCCAGGTGCTCCACGGTACCCGCAAGGAGATTCGCCGTCTCCAGAGCCAGCTCGCCGGCGCCTGCGAAGAGCTTCGCACGGCCGACAACCATTACCAGCAGGATCTTATGCGAGTCAAGCGCCAACGGAACTGTCTCCGCGGGCTGGAGCGTCTGCTGCTTTCCGAAGGCGGCGCCTCGCCCGCCATGCTGGCCCAGGTTCGGGAGATTCTTGGGGCAACGCGGGTTTCGCTCTGGACCGCGGGTCGCGAGGCCGCACACTTTCACCTGACAGCCTCCTGCGATGGCCAAGGCGGAAGCGCGTCACCGCTGGTCGCGCCCTTCAGCCTGATGGCCCTGCTGCAGACGGAAAGCCTCGTGACGGTTCAGGATTCCGCCAGGGATCCGCGCCTGGCTCCCCTTTCCACCCACCCCTGCTTCCGACACTCCGACGAACCTCGCTTGCTTGCGCCAATTCGACTGGCGGGCAAGCTGCTCGCATTTCTCGTTGCCGAGCGGTCCACCGGACACGGTCGATGGAAAGGGGACGAAGAACTCTTCGTCCTCGGCGTCGCCAACGCCTGCGCCGGGGTCCTCTGGTACCAGATGCGAAACCGCGCGGCGGCATCCGCGAGCGCCTTTGCCGCCCAGATCGTGGTGCAGGGCCCGTCGGCCCGCAATGGGAACGGCAAGCCCCGGAAGAGTGGTGAGCCCCGTCGATCCGAAAGCAAATCCGCCGTGCTGTACTGGGAGATCGATCGCGCGGGTTGTATTAAATCACTCGACGGGGACGTAGAGGGGCTTTACGGCCGCACCATGGACCAACTGATTGGCCAGCCCATTACCTTTCTGAGCGCGGAAGTACAGGGTCAACGCGACATGGATCGACTCGCGGCTCTGATAGCGGGGCAGCGTTGCGCGGGCTATGAAACCTTCCATATCGCGGGGGACGGGACGGTGCTGCACCTGGCGGTTCACGCGAAGATTTGGCGGGATGCGAGTGATCGAATTGTTGGTGCGCGCGGATCGCTGGAGCCGGTTTCAGCGGCCGTGGCGACGTGATAGTTCACGCCCCGATTTTTGAACGGCTTTCATGGCACGGCGGGAATGTGCTATAAACGACCTACCTCTCGTTATACGGGCCGGACACCGTCACACTGTCTGCAGCGTGATTTGTGCGCCAAACGCCCTCCCCGAAAACTCAATAGGAGTCGTTCTGTAATGATCCAAAGAAAATCCCCCGCGCTGGCTTGCCTTCTCGGACTGGGCGTGCTGCTGCACGGCCTGGCCGTTCAGGCGGACACGCCCCCCGTCAAGATTGGCCGCTTCGGCCAGGAAGTGGCGCAAAAATACACCACGGAAAGCGGCCTTCCTTCCAACGATGTATTGCGACTGGCCGTCGTCGAGGGTGTGGTCGTCGCGGTGACGAATCAAGGTGTGGCGCGCTTCGAAAACGGGGCCTGGGTCGCCGATCCCTACTCGACACAAGAACCGCTGTTCAACGATTCCGTTTGGCGCGACGATTACCGCATCGTGGCCTCGGATCGCGGACTTTTCCGCCGTGCCGAAGACGGCAGTGTGGTTGAACTGGCCGCAGGCGCCGCCAATCAACTCGCGGTATCGCCCGAGGGCATGATCATCGCCGCGACGGTCAACGGCCTGCTCCGCGAAGAGAATGGCGCTTTCGTTTCGCTGGAAGTGCGCGATGAACTCGGGCGCACCTGGGCCACCCACGACGTGCGCGGCGCAGCCTTTGACGGCCAGGGCAAGCTCTGGGTCGCGACCCTGGCGGGTGTCGCCTGCCAGTCCGGTGGCGTGTGGACCTTCTACTCGGGTGCCGAGGGTTTGCCCTACAATGACTTCACGGCAGTGGCCGCTTCGGGCAATGGCGAAGTCTGGTTCTCCACCCACATCGGCGCGGTGCGTTTCGATGGCAAATCCTGGTCTTATCGCCAGGGCCTGCGCTGGCTTCCCGATGACGATGTGCGCGATGTGGCGGTTGACGCGGAAGGGACTGCCTGGTTTGCCACATCTCAGGGCGTCGGTGCGATCCGCCGGGTCCCCATGACGCTGGCGGAGAAAGCCGATTTCTACGAAGAGCAGATGGAGAAGTTTATCCGCCGCACGCCCTTCGGCTATGTCTCTGAGGTGAGCACCGGCTCTCCGGGCGACACCAGTGTCATCAATTACAGTGACAGCGACAACGACGGTCTCTGGACAAGCATGTATGGCGCGGGCGAGTGTTTTGCCTATGGCGCCACGAAAGATCCGAAGGCGAAAGACCGCGCGACCCGGGCCTTTGAAGCCCTGCGCTTTCTTCAGAAAGTAACCCAAACGGGCGACATTCGTCCCCCGAAGGGCTATGTTGCCCGTACGATTCTCTCGACCGAGCTGCCTGACCCGAATGCGGGTCGCATCGAGCGGGACCGGGAAGAGAAAGCCACCGGCGACTCCGCCTGGAAGGTGTACGAACCACGCTGGCCTAAGAGTGGCGATGGCAAGTGGTACTGGAAGAGCGATACGAGCTCCGATGAGCTTGACGGCCATTTCTTCTTCTATCCCCTCTACTATGATCTCGTGGCGGAAACTCCCGAGGAAAAGGAACGGGTGAAGGAAGTGGTTCGCGACCTGATCGACCACATCATCGACCACAACTACACGCTGACGGATCACGATGGCCTGCCCACCCGTTGGTCGGTCTATGGCCCCGAAGCCCTGAACCATGACTGGGTCTGGTGGTCCGAGCGCGGCCTGAAGTCCCTCAGCATGCTTTCTTACCTCACGGTCGCGGAGCATATGCTGGGCGACCAGAAGTACACGGACCACATCAACAAGCTCATGGCCGAGCACGCCTACGACACCAACGCGATGGTCAGCAAAATCCAGCGCGGCGTCGGCTCCGGCAACCAGTCGGACGACGAAATGGCGGTGATGTGCTACTACAGTCTCGTGAAATACACGAAGAACGAAGAACTGAAGCACGACATGCTGTACTCCTTCTACTCCTGCTATCTTCTCGAAGAGCCGGAGATGAACCCCTTCTTCAACTTCGCCTACGCGGCCTACGGCCAGAACGTCAAGTACCGCAACCCCTTCGGCAACCATACCATTGGGCCCTGGGACGGCTGGCTCACGGACAGCATGGACACCCTGCTGGACTTCCCTCTGGACCGTTTTGACTGGTCGCACAAGAACAGCCACCGTCTGGATATCGTGAAGCTGAACCGCCAGGCGGCTTTTGAGCCAGCGGAAAAGTTTCGTCCGATTCGCCGCGGCCTGCGCAACAATGGCAAAGTGCTGCCCGTGTCCGAGCGCCACTTCAACCACTGGAACACCGACCCCTTCTCGCTGGACTACGGCGGCAGTGGTAACGGCTTGGCCAGTGGCACGGTATACCTGTTGCCGTATTACATGGGCCTGTACCACGGTTTCATTCAAGAAACAGAATAAGGCCCCTGAGATCTGATCGCCGAAACGCCCCGCGCGAGTCCTTCGCGCGGGGCGTTTTCAATGGGGTTGCTCCGGTTCGCCGTGCCAACTACCTCGGTATGATGCGCAGTTCATGGACTGCCCAGGGTTCACCCGCGTTTCCGGTCAGGGTCACGCGAACGATTTGTCCTGTTGTCGGAATTGGGAAATTAATCTCGGTGACTCCTTCTGTGCCGACGCCCTCGACTATCGGCGCACCCGGCACCGCGCTTTTCTCGTAGACATCAACGCGATAGGCGCGGGGAAATCCGGTCCTGCTGCGGGAGTTATCGAGCACCAGACCGGTGATAGTCGCATTGCGGGACATATCGATCGCAATCCATTGTCCATTTTCTTGAGGGCCCGGAGTTTTCCACGCGGTGTCGATACTTCCATCGGCGGCCAGGGCCGCCGATTCAACATCGACCGATGCGGTGATTGTGTAGAACCGGCTTCGGATCTTCTCCGATGCGACAGCCGCTTCGGTCTGGACATCGGAAAGATCGAGGAAGCTCTCCGCCAGATCGAGGGCCTCGGTACTCTTCAGATCGGCCAGGCCCGCCAGGATACTCCTGATGAAATCTGGATTATTGTTGGCCAGGGCCACGGCTTGCTTGAAGCCGGTCAAGCTTTCCGGCTCCGGCCGCTCCGAGGGCAGGCGAAGTTGGCGGATGTAGCCCTTCAGCGCCGCGCTGCGATGGGTCTCCGTCGCGCCTGTTTTGGCCAGCGCGTAGACCTCCTGAAGCGGCGTGGCGTCGGGCCACGCGGACAGCGCGTCCACGGCGGCGTCTTGAACGATGCTGTCGCTGTCTTCGCATGCCGATATAACGAGCGGAAGGAGTACGTTGTCGCCCAATTCACGAAAAAGGCGTAGCGCCCCCGCCCGGCTCAAGGACGTGGGGGCCCCAGCATAGATGGCGGCCCGCGCCACGGAGCGCTCCTCCGAAGGGGCCACGCGCCGACACAGGCTGGCCAGAGCGCCGGACGCCTCCATTCGCTCTTCATCAGATTCCGCATCGTAGAACAGGGCGACAACATCGGCCAGATCCTCGCTTCGCGCCAGCTCTCCAAGAGCCTTGAATGCGCTGCCGCGCGCTTCCCCATCCTGATTGGCAGCGGTCATCAACAACGCGGGGATGGCTTCGAGGGCCTGACGCTCCGCCAGAACCGGGGCCAGCGCCGTCCGGAGCGCGCGGTCACCCCGATCATAGCGCTGGACCAGCGCGCCGTTGGCGCCGGCATCGGACATGCGAACCAGACTGCGAAAACTGCGCTCCACCGCCTCTCCATCGGAACTTGTCAGTCCAGCCAGCAGCAGCGGAAGCGTAGTCTCGTTGCCCAGCGCACCCAGGGCGTCGAGGGTGGCGTATTGCACCGCCGCCTCCGGGCTATTGACTCCGCCGCTTACATAGGGGAGGGCGCCAGGGTCTCCGCGATCCGCCAGTGCCTGGAGCAGCGGCACTTGAACCTCCTGCGAAACGCTGTCCAGTCGCTGGGCGAAGAGAAGCGTCGAATTGGGTCCACCGAGAGTGCGCACGTGAGCTAAGGCAGCTCTGACCCAGGGAGAGTCACCGGACGTAAGCGCCGCCGCAACGAGCGGAGATGCCTCTTCACCACGAATTGAAATCGTCCCCTCGAAGCCCGCCAGTCGAATGGAAATGGGCAGAGGAGCCTGCATCAACTCGTCAAACAGCCGTATGGCGTCAGGCCCATTGCCACCCGCCTGATAGGATTCCGCGCAGGCCAGGAGGGCCTCGTAGTATTCGGTGTGAACCTCCTCTGCAAGCGAGCCGAAAGCCTTTCGCAGTACCCGCTCCGCTTCAACGCCGCCAATGCGCCCAAGACCGATCAAGGCTGCCGCGACCACTTCCCGATCCGGATGGGCGAGCAGCTCCGCCAGACGCAAGACCGTCGCGGCGCCGCCCCGCGCCGCCAAGCTTGCCACGAGTCCGGCAGCCGTGAAAGCGTCGGCGCTGGCAATGGCCTCCCATAGCACATCATTGACTTCCATGCCGGGGATGACCTCCAGCGCATAGCGGGCCAGATGGGCCGTTGCCGAGTCTTGGAGGAGGGGGGCCAGTTCGTCGATCTGCCCTTCACTACCGATAAGATAGAGTTGTCGGCATACAAAGGTTTTCCAGACCAGGCTGCTCGAGGGATCCGCCAGCGAAGTCGCCAGGCTTTCCGCGAGGTCTTCGCGGGCCGCTGGGTTGAGCTGCACCTTCAGGATCTGCGCCCGCAAGTACTCCATGGCCGGACCACCCTCGCCAAAATCGCTGTTTTGGGCTGCGGCAATGGCTTCATTTACACCGGAAAACTCGGTGGGAGGCGTTTCCTCGGCGTGGATTGTGCACAGTGCGCTAACGATCAAGATGCCAGCAAATAGTCGCCCGATGGTCCCGAAGTGGGAGGCTGTCAAGCCTTCCCTCGATTTCTTTTTGGGTGCGACGCTCATGAGAGTATCCAGGGTTCGCGCATGGGGCGGTTCAACAGGCGGTTGGCTTCGGGGTCATTGACAAAGTGCTCTCCCTCGGGGTTCCATTTCAGAGGGCGCTTGAGCCAGTAGGCGATATTTCCGATGTGGCACACGATAGCCGTATGGTGCCCGACTTCAATTGGGCAGATGCATTCTCGGCGCGTGCGAATGCCTTCGAGCCAGTTGTCCTTGTGATTTACGCTTCGATAGAGCCGTTGTTCATCGGGGCGAATCACGTCCAGGGCAATGGTCTCGGGCACGGTCTCCAGATACTGACCCCGGTTCACGCGGACAAGACCCCCTTCGCCAATCCACTCCACCGCCGCACCGCGCCCGCTTCCGCCCGCGCCGCCGTGGTACATGCGAACGCCGTTGGCGTAGACATAGACCAAGCGATCACCGGCGCCATTTCCGGGGGGGATGACCTCCACTGGGCCCGTGTGATCCATGCCAAGTCCCCACTGGGCAATGTCGAAATGATGGGCCCCGAAGTCGGTCATGCCGCCTCCCGCGTACTCGCGGTAGTTGCGCCATGCGGCCCAGTTCTCGGAAGTGGCCGGAGGGCACAGCATGGAGCTATAATGACGCCAGGGGCAAGGCCCCAGCCACAGGTCCCAGTCCAATCCTTCGGGTACGGGTTCGGCGGGCAGGTAATCCTCCTCCGGGGGGCCGCCCACGTTCACATTCACAGTATGAATCTTTCCGATTCGCCCATTCCGCACCAGCTCACAGGCGTGATGAAAGGCCGTATCTGATCGCTGTTGACTGCCCACCTGCAGGATGCGCCCGTAGCGCCGCACAGCCCGGAGGATGGCCTGACTTTCCCCAATGGTTCGCGCCGTGGGCTTCTCGAGGTAGATATCCTTGCCATTCTTTGCGGCTTCCACCGCGTTCAGCGCATGCCAGTGGTTCGGCGTCGCGATGATCACCCCATCGATATCGGGCCGTGCGCACAACTCGCGAAAGTCGCCGTGGGTGGCACAGCCCGCATAAGTTCCCTGGCCGTCACGATTGGCGTAGTACTCGTTGACCTTTTGTGCGCATTCCTCCCGGCGTCCCTTCTCCACATCGCAGATTGCCAGCACCTGCGTCGTGGTATCGCCCAGGAAGGCATCCAGATGTCCTCGGGCCATCTTGCCCATGCCAATGAAGCCCACCGTAATGCGCTCGCTGGGGGCGGTGGCCCCGTCAAGCCCGAGGGCAGAACCTGGGACGATAGATGGAAATACGCCGAAAAGCCCCGCGGCGGCGAGGCTATTCTTTAAGAAACGGCGCCGCGAATGCGGGGCGAACGATCTACGGTTCAACATGGTTACGATTCTCCTGACGGACTATCATAGGCTGTGGACATGGAGCTTGCCAAGCAGCTCGACGCAAGCTCTCGACGCAGGGCAGGTGGGGTGCCATTATTGCCGAGCTTTGGGGGAATCCCATTCGGTCTTGTGATTGCCCCGGGGCGATGAATACTACCGATAAGGGGCAACGTGACCCGTCGGAGCCAAAGATAGCCGTACCGTCGATTAGTCTGAGCTTGCACAATTGTGGCCTTCGACAATACAATAGAGCTAGCAGGAACAGACAGCGGCACAATTGGATACACGAGGACACTTCCATTCGTCGGAGCGGGCGATGGGACCGTGCTCTAAATTCGAATGAACACCCATCCACGAATTCGCGGTTGAAGCGACTCTGCGGAATGGCCGCGATGGCTCCAATCTGGCAAAGTCTTCAGGCATCACGTTTCGGCCCATGCTTTGAGTCCATCGAATAGCCCTTGTAAGGTGCAGAAGTTAACTGTCGGAGAGGCTCCTGTTGCCCCCGGAAGCGTGGACCTGCGGAATGTCGGCGGTAATTCCAGAGCGGAGCAGCGGTGACCATGACGAGTATCAACACCTTATTGGTCGAGGACAATGTTGCGGATGCGGATTTGGTGGCCGACGAGTTGGACTCGATGGCGGGGACGCAGTTTTCCGTGACGCGGGCGCAGACGCTTAAGGATGCCCGGGAATCCATCGGGCGCCATAATTTTGACCTTATCCTGCTGGACCTTTCCCTGCCCGACAGTCTGGGACTCGACACGCTGGCTGCCATACGCGCCTGTGCGCCGCAGACCCCCCTGATCATCTTGACCGGCCTCAATCACAGTGAGACCGCCCTTTTTGCCGCTCGGATGAGGGCAGACGGTTACCTCGTCAAAGGCCGATACAATCTCGAGACCCTTGCCCACTTGATCCAGTTTGCACTGGAAGACGTTCGCGCGGATAAGCTGTGCGAGGACACTCCCGATCCTCTGGAGCTCATCATGTTGCGCGGCGAGAAGCGCGGCGTGGCGTCTGGGAGGAAAGCTACCGAACTCCGCGCGCTGGAAAAAGAGCGGGCTCTCCTCGCCGCCGCCGTGTCCTGCGCGGACGACCCGGTGATCATTACCGACCGGGACAGCAATATCCTGTATGTGAATCCCGCCTTTTCGCGCGTGACGGGCTACACGCCGCAGGAGGTCCTGGGCAACAACCCACGCATGCTTCAGAGCGGCGAGCACGACGGGAAATTTTTTGAGGAAATGTACCGAACCGTCGGCGAGGGCCGGTCCTGGAACGGGCAGTTGGTTAACCGAAGGAAAAATGGCGAGACCTTTCGCATGGACGCCACAATCACGGGCCTGCGCGATGAACGGGGGGAGATTGAAAATTATGTCATGGTGTCGCGCGACATCACGGATTTTACGGAGCTCCAGCGCCAACTTAACCAGAGCATGCGCCTGAATGCCATCGGCCAGCTTGCCGGCGGCATAGCTCACGACTTTAACAACGTCCTCCAGGTCATCATGGCCTATGGCAGCTTTCTGATGGACGAGACCCGATCCGCAGAACAACGGCGAATCAATGAATACGCGGTGGGAATCTGTGATGCCGCAAAACGGGCCTCCGATCTCACCCGGCAGTTACTGGCCTTCGGTCGCAGACAGGCCCTTCGCGCGGAACTGGTGAATTTGAACGACCTGATCCAGAGCACAACCCACCTCGTTGACCGATTGATCGGAGAAAACATCGTGCTTGTGCTCGAACTCGATTCGACAATTCCGCGAATCTACGTAGACCCCGCCCAAATCGAGCAGATCGTGATGAACCTGTGCGTCAACGCGCGCGACGCCATGCCGACTGGCGGTGAGATAGGCATCTCCACCACACCGGTCGAATTGGGGAGCGCGTTCTGCCAGCAGAACGCCTGGGCCTCGCCCGGGCGCTATGCACTCCTCCTCGTCAGGGACACGGGCGCGGGCATGCGTCCCGAGGTGCTGGATCATATTTTTGAGCCTTTTTTCTCGACCAAGGACGAGGGTACGGGTATGGGGCTGGCATCCGTCTATGGGATCGTGAAACAGCAAAAGGGGCTAATCCACTGCGAGTCCACCCTTGGAGAGGGAACCGCCTTCTCCATCTATTTCCCGGCTTCGAGCGATGAGGAGGAGGAGACCGCAGTGGTGGTCGCGGCGGAGGATGAGGCAGTCGCAATCCGCAGCGCGCGCATACTCATCGCGGAAGATGATCAGTTGGTCGCAATGCTGGCAAGCACGCTCCTGGAGGGCGCCGGCTTCAAGGTTACCGTGGCCGCCGATGGCCACGCCGCGTTCCAGGAGCTGCTGATGTCCGCAGAGCCTTATGCCCTGGTCCTCAGCGACGTGGTGATGCCGCGGACAGGCGGCGTCGAACTGTTGGATATGGTGATGGCCGCAACGGGGATCGCGCCCAAACCGAAATTCCTGCTTTGCAGCGGACACAGCCCCGGAATTCTGGATCGGGGCGCCTCTGGCCGCACATCCTTCGAGTACCTTCAGAAGCCTTATTCGCCCGCCGAACTCTTGATGACCGTGCGCAGGATGCTAAGCAAGGATTGAGGGCGTTCACGCCGAATCGGCGCGGCGCACCCGAAGTTCGATATCGCCCATGATACGCTTTACATAATTGCGCATGGTCTCGTTGACCGTGGCCCCGCGCCGCGCAACAATGTGCCCCTGGGGTGATAGAAGATCGTCGTCCAGCACGTCTCCGATTTCAAGTTCACCCGCCGTGCAGATCACCTGGCTGGCCTGCACCAGGCTGTCCAGGAGAAACTCGAAAGACGCGTCTACCAGTTCCGGGTCATAGATGTGCCCCCGGGCTTCGAGGAGGTGGGTCGCCAGCCGTTCATTCATGGCCGGACCCTTATTGTGCATCATAAAAGAGTCCACCCCGTCCGCGAGTCGGATAATCCGGGCCCCAAGCGGGATCCCACGTCCCCTAAGCCCCTTGGGAAAACCGCTGCCGTCGAAGCATTCGGCGTGGGAGACCACCAGGCCCACCGCTGAAGCGCAGCCGGGCACCTCGCTCAGTAGGGTGGCGCCGATCTCCGGGTAACGGCGATAGGCGTCCAACTGGCTCTCATTCATGGCCTCCGGCGAAGTAATCCGCACGGAGTCCGGCATTCCAAACATCCCAAGGTCATGAAGGAGGGAGGCCAGCCGGATGTTTCTCAGGTCCTCGCGTCCCACGCGAGCCCGCTCGCTGATGCCTTCGGCCAGGCGCTCCACCCGCGCCGCATGGGTGCTTTCAGCGCCGTCAAACTGGCGCATCAACTGCGTGAGGAGGCGCACGGAACCCAGGAAACCCGCAGTCAGGTTTTCGTGCTTGTTCTCAAGATCCTGTATGGTCTCCTCAAAGCTGGACGTGATCTGCCGAAGTTGATGACGCAGGGTCTCCGTGGCTTCGGAGAGTTCTTCCGTAACCGAGCGGTGTGAGGGCGTTTCGCCGTAGTTCTCCGATTCGGATTCGTCCGAACCGGCCAGTTCTGGATGCCCTGAGATCGCGCTGCCCAGCCGTTGCCGGTAGCGGAGCATAGCGAGCCACTTCGCGGCACAGACCTGGGCGTCAAAGGGCTTCAAGACGAGGTCGGCAACACCCCGGAGGATCAGGTCTGAGGCGATGGCCGGTTCGACCAGTCCCGTAACGACGACGACCATGGGGGGAGACTTGCGCTCAAATACATCCACAACAAGTCGGTGTCCATGGCGGATAGGCATCCGGAGATCCGCCACGAGTAGATCCGGATTCTGTACCACCAAAATTTTGCGCGCATGCTCCCCATCCGAAGCCGTATCACACAGAAAACCGACCGCTTTGAGCGCGGTAGACAGCGTTCGCCGTACCTCGGGATCATCGTCGACGATCAGTGCGCTGTATCGCTTTTCCTTCTGTGGCATGGACAGACTCCTTTAATACCGCATACTAACGCCGATCCAAGCCCGCACCACAAAACCCGCGACCGTTCCCGTTACCAGAGAAACGCCGCCCGCTGCGGGCCGAGTTACCACAGTAGCAGATTTTGCGGAAAAATCCCAGTACTCATGCCGGGTATACCCAATGTTCAGGGTTTCGGCAGCGCGCTGGGTGTTAGAAACGATGTCGAGCCTATCACACAATCTCCCCTTCGACCCGCCGTCCCGACGGAACGAAAGGATTGACTTCCTGGGCAATCCTGTAGTTCCATGGTTCAACCTTACGCAACCGATCGGAGCCTGCTTTCATGACGACACGACGAAACTTCCTCCAGCGGCTTGCTCTGGGCACGGCCACGCTCGCAGTGGCTGGGACTCAGGGCGCACCCGCGCGGGTCTCCCGACCCAACGTGCTTTTCGTCCTCGCCGACGACCTCGGATGGATGGATCTGGGCTGCTACGGCTCCTCGTTTTATGAAACCCCCCATCTCGACGCCCTCGCGGCGGACGGGATTCGCTTCACGGATGCCTATGCGGCGTGCCCCGTGTGCAGCCCGACACGGGCGAGCATCATGACGGGCAAGTATCCGGCGCGCATGGCGACAACCGACTGGTTCGGCGCGCCCCAGCCCGAGGCCGTGCCCGGCCATGAACGCATGAAGAGTCTGCCGCTGCTGCCCGCGCCTTACAACGAGCAATTGCCGCTGGAGGAATGGACCCTGGCCGAGGCCTTCAAGGAAAACGGTTACGCGACCTTCTTCGCGGGCAAGTGGCATCTCGGCGGAGAAGGCTTCTTTCCCGAAGATCAGGGATTCGATGTCAACAAGGGTGGCAACCACCGGGGGAGTCCTCCGAGCTATTTCTCTCCGTACAGCAATCCCCAATTGACCGATGGCCCCGAAGGCGAGCACTTGCCCGATCGACTCGCCTCCGAAACCAATGCCTTCATCGACCAGCGGGGGGGCGGTCCCTTTCTGGCTTTTCTTTCTTGGTTCTCCGTCCACACGCCGCTGCGGGGCCGTGCGGATCTGGTGGAGAAGTATGATAAGAAGGCAGCGGCCGTTGCACCTTCCGCGTCGGCGTGGGGGAAGGAGGGTGAGCGCGAAGTGCGCCTTGTTCAGAACCACGCCGTGTACGCCGCCATGGTCGAGGCCATGGACAGTGCCGTGGGGAAAGTCATCGATCATCTGAAAGCGCAGGATCTCTACGACAACACGATCATCGTATTCACCTCGGACAACGGCGGCCTCTCCACCTCGGAGGGACACCCCACATCAAATCTGCCGCTGCGCGCGGGTAAGGGCTGGCTCTATGAGGGCGGCATCCGTGTCCCATTGATCGTGCGAGCTCCGGGCCAGTCGCACCGTGGGACGCTGCACGTGCCCGTCTGCAGTACAGACTACTATCCCACGCTCCTTGCGCTGGCAGGATTGACGGCGCGTCCAGAGCAGCATCTTGACGGGATCAATTTCGCCCCATCGTTACACGGAGCGGGATTGGAAAATCGAGAGGCCATCTTCTGGCATTACCCGCACTATGGGAACCAGGGCGGTTCCCCCGGAGCCGCAATCCGCGAGGGGGACTGGAAACTGATTGTGCACTTTGAGGCGCGTCCGGCGGAATTGTACAACCTCGCCGAGGACCCGTCGGAACAGCACGATATGGCCCCCGCGCATCCGGACCGTGTAGCGACCCTGCGCAGCCGCCTGGTGGCCTGGCAGGCCTCGGTGGGCGCGCGGTTTCCCACCCCAAATCCCGCTGCGGGAGCTACAGCGTGAACAGGATGCTGTGCTAGACTCTGCCCCATGATGGTAACCAACCGGACAGGAACGCAGGAATCCCATGCATAGTCGAGGCGAGGCGTCAATTCTGGGTCAGAAGCTCGGCCCCTACTATGTGAGTGATCGCCTGGGACAGGGGGGAATGGGCGCGGTCTATCTCGCCCGCGATATCGTGCTGGACCGTCCTGCCGCGCTCAAGGTGCTCCTGCCACGCTATGCCGATGATCCGGAGTTTGTGGCGCGTTTCCAGCGCGAAGCCCGGGCCTCCGCCAAACTGAGCCATCCCAACATCGTGCAGATCTATGCCGTAGATATCGAGTCCGATCCCGCCTACATGGCGATGGAATATGTCGACGGTGAAACGCTGGAAGCGCGACTGCAACGTGCGGGCGCCCTCACCTGGCAGCACGCGCTTAACGTCGTGTCTCAGGTCGCTTCGGCCCTCGCCTGCGCCCACGCCGCAGGTATTATCCATCGAGATATCAAACCGGCCAACGTACTCATCGACAAGAGCAACCGAGCCCGTGTCGCGGACTTTGGCATTGCCAAAGTAATGGGTTCCCAGACCAAGTTGACCAGTGCCCAGCACACCGTGGGCAGCCCCTGCTACATGTCGCCGGAACAGTGCGGCGTGGGGGAGGTGTCACCCGCCAGCGACCTCTTCTCGCTGGGCATCATGCTCTACGAAATGTTGACGGGTACCGTCCCCTTCAAGGGTGAGAGCGGCCTCGCCGTCATGCGCCAGATCACGACGGAGGATCTCCCTCCGGTGCTCCCGCAGGTCTCCGGGCTTCCCCAGTCGGTCCAGGAACTGCTCAATGCCCTTGCGGCGCGCGAACCGACCCAGCGCTATGCAAGCGCCCAGCAGGTACTCGAAGATCTTCGCGCCCTGCAGGCGGGAAGATCCATGGCCCATGCCCATGGGTTGGCCCTGAAGCGCGCCGCAACGGGACCGCCCACGGCTTCTGCCGCTCACCTGACGCGAAGCCCTACCGGGCCCAGCCCGGCGCTCAAGACTTCTCTGGTTTCCGACCTGCTCGGTGACGCGCCCAGGCCCGCACTCAAGCCCAGGGCCCGCTTCGATTTTGAAATTCCATGGACCGGGATTCTCATGGCCGGTGTGGCGCTTGTGATCGGAATCCTGGCCACCCTGTATTTCAACGGGGCACGGGACTTCCGACCGGCCCCGCCCCAGGGAGCTCAGCCCCGTGCTCCACAGGTCCCGCCTCCTGTCGGACCGCCGATGGGGCCCGAAGGCGGCGGGATTGCCCAACCGCCTCGTGTCGCGCCCGCACAACCCGGTCCAGGCACGCGCGACCCGCGGCGCATGGAGAGACCGGGACCGGGAGGCGCAAACGGCCAGCGTGAGGGAGAGCGACCACCCGATTTGAATCGACCGCGTCCGCCATTGGGCGTCCGGGCGACACCACCAGTCAATCAGTAGTAGTTTCTCCACAGTATTAAATCATTCCACATCAGATTGGAAAGTTATGAATATCTGCACCGTTCAAGAACTGCGAGAGAAATTCGATCGGGGTGACACCTTCGTCCTCCTTGATGTGCGCGAGTCGGATGAACTCGCCATCGCGTCGATTCCCGGCGCCAGCCATGTGCCTCTAGGGGAGCTTTCAATGCGCGTCGCCAATCTGTCTGAATGGAAGGAACAGGAGGTAATCTGCATGTGCCACCATGGCATGCGATCGGCGCGCGCCCAGCAGATTCTGGAAAACGCCGGATTCACCCGCGTGCGCAATCTTACCGGGGGTATTCATGCCTGGTCCGTGACGGTCGACCCATCCGTAGCCCAGTACTGAGCAGGGAGTCAGCAGGCAGGCAAATTCATACGCCGTAGCAAAATGCTCGAGCAAGAACGGGAGTAGCGCTCGCGCCTCGCCCAGTTCGCTCACGCCAAGCCCTGGATTCACGCTACGCTGCTCACCGTGCGTCTCGTGACCAGAGGCAAGAGCGGCCGCCTTGCTGGAGGTCGATGCAACGGCTCGGCCCCCCTTACCTCGGCGCAAAGCGCTTGCCACTCAGTTGGCGCACCAGCCCTTTCAATTCCAGCATGGTAAGTGAACTGAGCGCTTCCGACACCGACATGCGGGCTGCCGCGGCGATTTCGTCCACGAAGGAGCCGTCGCTGCTGAGGACATCGAGCACGGCCCGCTCCAGTGGCGTCACGTTCGCGGCGGGCGATGGGGGCGCTACGGGTCGAACGACGGGGCGACGCGCCTCGGATTCCAACCGTGTGGGGGCTGGCGCGACGACATCGCGGGGGGCGGGGGGCGTCGGACGCATTGGCTGACGATTCGCGGCTTCAATATCCAACTCAACGAGGATATCCTGCGCTGTCTCGACCAACTTGGCCCCTTCGCGAATCAGGGCGTGGGGCCCACGGCTGTTGTAGGCGCCCGCTTCACCGGGCACGGCATACACTTCGCGTCCCTGCTCGGCGGCATTGCGCGCGGTGATGAGTGCGCCGCTTCCGATAGGCGCTTCAACCACCACGGTGCCCATCGAAAGGCCGCTGATGATTCGGTTTCGAAAGGGGAAGTGGCCTTTGGAGGGTTTTACGCCCATCTCGAAGGAGGATACCACCGCACCCTGTTGGATAATCCGGTGCATCAGTGCCACGTTGGAGGGAGGATACACGATATCCACGCCGCAGCCCAGGACGGCGATGGTGCGTCCACCCGCCTCCATCGCGCCTTCATGGGCGGCCGTATCGATGCCTTCGGCCATACCGCTGACCACGGTGATACCGCGCGAAGCCAGTTCATAGGCGAGATTCCTGGCCATGCGGGCCCCGTAGGCCGTGGGCTTGCGCGTACCCACAAGGGCGACCGCCTGATGGTCCGCTTCAACCAGATTGCCCCGGGTGAAGAGCACAAGGGGCGGGTCGTAGATCTCGGCAAGGCGAAGTGGATAGGTCGGCTCATCCATCGTCAGCAGCGACGCGCCGTACTGGCTGAGTTGCATAAGCTGCCGGTCAACGTCGACCACGCCGCGATAGGCCCGAATACGCTCGGCCAGTTTCGGGCCCACGACTTCGCTCAGGGCGGCCTCGGAGGCCCCCAGCACGTCTGCGGGCGTACCAAAACGCGACAGCAGCCGAATAAATAAAGTTGTGCCCACCCCAGGAATCATTTTCAGGGTCAGCCACTCGAGTTGGTTTGCTGAAATTGACATGGGCGATACTATGCACGAGGCCCGGCGGATGCGTCAACCTCCTTTTTCCTGGTCTTGCCCGGCATGACGCCAGCATTGGGTAACTATGAGGTAGTTTGTTGACTAAAGTGACGTCGCCCCCATCAAATTGTCAACTGTTCTGTGTCCAGGCGGAGGGAGAAAAATATCGAGGCTCGCCCCGCAGTTATAGTAATTCCGGCGAAAAAAACTCTCAATCCCCCTGATTTCTCAAAAATTTTTTTCGAGATGCGTCCGATATCCGGACATAAAAAGCTTGTAACGCACTGAGCCTCAAGGGGATAGGCGATAAATACGACAAAGGATAAAATGTCCTTGGGCTTGGGAATAAATAACGCGAAAGAGGGTGTTTTATTAGTAGCGTCCGACGTAGGTCATTCCCCCTGGCCTGAAGGTCGCCATCAGTCAGAAATGACTGGTTCCCACCACCGGCGAGTGCAATTATAACAGTTCCCCCGCTGTTTGCACTCGCCTCTTTTTTTGTCTTCTAAACCCGTGCAAACAAACATGTTTGCCTCGGGTTTTTCTGGAAATACCGGGTTAGGACTGGGTTAGAATATACGTCCTCAAAGTAGTGAACCTATTGACAATCCTATAGTTATCGCCTATAATGCGCCCAATGAACGGCCCGCTATCCGATACCTTGGATAGGCACTCTCTGAAATCCCCTCGTTTTGTGAGTTGACTTGCAGCGTCGCCTGCACGGTAGGGCCCCAATGCAACCGCGCATTTTATGCAATTCCAAAACCCGGCCACCTGAAAGGCCAATCGTATGTTACAGGAGACCATAATGACCATGAAATTCTCCACGGGACTCTGGGTATTTTCCCATCATCCTGACCGGTTCTGCCCGGAAGGATACCGTGAATCCCCTAAGGTGTCGGAGGCGATTGCCCTGGCCGCTAAGATCAAGGGCCTCAAGGCCGTAGAAGTGAGCCAGACGGACATTTCCTCCGAGATGCCTGTGAAGGAAATGAAGCGGATCTTGAAGGACAACGGGCTTGTTTGCTCGGGCGTGAACACGAATCTTGGCCACTCGCGGCGCTTCGCCCTGTCCGGCTTTGGCCACCAGCACCAGAAAACGCGCAACGCCGCTATCGATGAAGGCCGCAAGGCGACCGATCTGGCCCGCGCTCTGGGCGCCACCGAAATCACCCTGCGCCTCTATACGGACGGCTTCGACTATCCCTTCCAGGTGGACTACACCGCCCACTGGAACACGGTCATCTCCTCCATCAAGACGATTGCCAAGTACGCGTCGCCCGATATCAACGTGGCGATTGCCTATAAGCCCCGTGAACCGCGCAAGCACCTAACCGTGGCCACGGTGGGCAAGGCGCTCTCCATGTGCCAGGAAATTGCCATGAAGAACGTGGGCGTGGCGATGAATTTCTCCCACGCCATGATGTCTGGTGAGAATCCCGCCGAGTCCATCGCCTTCCTGACGCGCTCGAACAAGCTGTTTCAGATGTATTTCAGCGACGGCTACCGCCTCTGGGACGATGGCATGATGCCGGGCAGCCTGAATCTGTGGGAAACCATGGAAGCGCTGTTTTACCTTAAGTCTTCGAAGTACAAGGGCTATTTCACCATCGACATGGTGCCCCAGCGCATCGAGCCCACCCACGCCCTCCAGATTGCCATCGGCAACTTGAGCATTCTGTTCAAGAAGCTCGAAAAACTGGACACGTCCGAATTGAGGAAGGCGCAGAAGACCCTGGACGCCACGGAGTCGCAGCGCATCATCCGCCGCGTCATGCTCCAGTAGATCGCTCTATAAAGTACGCATAATCGGCCCTGTTCTATGGAACAGGGCCGATTTTTTGTTGTGCCAGCTTCGCGCGCCGTAGTAGGATCTAGACAGGCCCCAAAACATTACGAGTCAGGAGAGAATACCCATGTTAAGTGGAAATACTACCGGTCTCAAGGCCAGCCATATACGGCTTCTTGAGAACCTGTCCAAGCGCAAGACCCCGTCTGAAAGCCTCATCTCCCCCGAGTTGGCGCGGGCGATTACCGAGTTGGCCCGCGAACTCAACCGCCAAATCGGCCTGTTGATCGAGCGGAAGGGCCGCGTCTCCGCCGTGGTGGTGGGGGACGCCAAGTCCGTCTTCCTGCCGGACATTGATCGCAAGGGGCGCAACCGCCTCTGCGGGTTGCGGCTGGTCCACACGCACCTCAACAGCGAGCCAATCAGCGAAGACGACTTGACCGACTTGGCGCTGCTGCGCCTCGACAGCGTTGTGGCAATCGGCGTTGGGGCGGATGGCTTGCCCGGCAAGGTATTCAGTGCCAATCTGCTGCCCGCGAACGATGGGGACGAGCCCTGGGAGAAACACGAATACCGATCGGTCCATGATCTTCCCTACGATTTTCCCGCGTTTATCAATGCGCTGGAAGACGAATTTGCGCGCCAGAGTTGGAGCCGTGACAGCCAGGGCAATGATGATCGGGCCATCATCGTCCACATTTCGGATAAAGCGCCCGTCGCCGCCAAGGACTCGCTGGATGAGTTGAGGGAACTCTGTCGCAGCGCCGGGATCGACGTGGTCCACGAGTTGCAGCAGCGGCGCACGCCCGATCCCAAATATGTCATGGGCCAGGGCAAGCTTAAATCCGCCATCATCAAGGCCATGCAGGTCGGCGCGGAAACCCTCGTTTTCGATCTCAACCTCACGCCGTCCCAGATGAAGAGCGTCAGTGAATTGACCGACCTGAAAGTCGTCGATCGCACTCAGGTTATCCTCGATATCTTCGCCCTCCATGCAGTAACCCGAGAGGGCAAGCTCCAGGTGGAACTGGCCCAGCTCCGTTACCGCCAGCCTTTCCTCGGCATGAAAAGCTCCGCCTTCTCCCGCCTTACCGGCGGTATCGGCGGACGCGGCCCCGGTGAAACGAAGTTGGAGGTGGACCGCCGCCGCGCAAGCGACCGCATCGCCCGACTGGAGCGCGAAGTGGACAAGCTGGGCGAGCGCCGCGAACTTCGCCGGGGCGTCCGCCACCGAAAAGGCGTGCCCACGGTGGCCGTGGTCGGCTACACCAACGCCGGCAAGTCGACGCTCCTGAACAGCCTGACCAACAGCGACGTGACCGCCGAAGACGCGCTCTTCGCAACCTTGAACCCGGTCTCGCGCCGCATCCGCTTTCCCCAGGAGCGCGAAGTGATCATCACCGATACCGTGGGTTTCATCCGTGACCTTCCCAAGGACCTCATGGCAGCGTTCCGGACGACTTTCGAAGAACTTCACGACGCCGATCTACTGCTCCACGTAATGGACGCGTCGTGCCCCGATCTCGAGGATAAGTACGAAACCGTTTTCAGCCTGCTCCGTGATCTGGAGTTGGATTTGAAGCCCACCTACTATGTGCTGAACAAGCGGGACAAATGCGATCCGGATGTGCTTCAGGGACTGGCCGAGCGTTTTCAGGGCTTCCCTATAAGCGCGTTTGACCGTGAGTCCTTTACCGACCTGTTAAACCAGATGGAGGCCGACCTGTGGTCGCAAGACTTAACGCCGGCGCACTGATGCGGACGATGTGCCTGACGATCGGAGCCCTGCTGTACGCGCTAAGCGCGACCGCCACGGTGGAAGAGGCGCAGCAGCACCTGGCATCGTACCGTGCGGTTTTGACCGAACTGCAGGATGCCCTGAACCGGCAGGACGCCGCAGCCTACGAGGCGCTGCGGGAGAAGTCGCTGACGGCACTTGCGGAAGCCCGAAAGGCCTTTGAGGCGGCGGGCGCAGGCAACAGCGCCGACCCGGCCGTCGTGTTCAGCTACGCCGAGGTCGTCAAGCTGGAAGGCGACGATGATCTGGGAGCCGAAATCGCACGAAGCGCTCTGGATAAGGGGGTGGAGAGCCCGGCCCTCTGGCGCATCTATGGCGAAATGTGTCTGGCTACGGGGCCGGCCCAATATGCCGTTGGGGTAGAGGCACTGCAGAAGTCCACCGCTCTGGATGGAACGAGTCCGGAGTCCGCCGATGCCTGGTTTGCATTGGGACGCTACTACCTGGAACGGGAGATGCCGGACCCGGCGGGAAAAGCCTTCGCTTCCGCGCTGGCGGCGAATCCGGCCCACGTGCCCGCCCAGTTGGGCAAGGCTGCCGTCCTGATCCAAGCCGGTGATATCGCGGGTGCCGGGGCGATCGTGGACACCGTAGGACGGGCCGCCCAGCCCTACGACGTGCCGCTTCGCTCGATGGTTCGTGCCGCGCTCTTTGACTATGAACTCACCCGTCGGTCATTTGATGACACTGCAGAGAATCACTATGCTTTCTCTCGCCTGATGTACATTGCCGCGCGATTTCCCGAGGCTGTTCTCGCGGCGAAGCGGGCGGGACACCTCGCTCCGGATCGTGTCGATATTCTCAACTTCCAGAGCGCAATCCAGATCCAGATAGGCGACTATGCCGGGGCTATTAAAGCCTGTGAGGCTTCACTCCGCGCGAAGGCCGACCAGCCTCAGATCCAGCAGACACTGGAGCAACTGAAACAGGCGGCGAAAGAGGCGGCACAGCAACAGCAGGCCCCCCAGACCGGTCAAGGCAAAGGAATGCTGCGATAGTCGCAGGGACCCGGGGCTCACGCCCGCCACAAGCCTGGTCAGACTTCAAAGCGGCGGCGGAAGTGATGGTCGAAGCGGGCAGCACAAGTGTCCACGGTGGGCGATGCGTCCAGTAGCATCGCGAGCGACGTCACGGGCTTATCCGCGATACCGCACGGAATGATCGTCTTGAAGTGGGCCATGTTGGGAGCCACATTCAACGCAATGCCGTGGAACGTGGTCCAGCGCCGCAGGCCCACACCGATGGCCGCCACCTTGGCGCCGTTCACCCAGACGCCCGTCAGGCCTTCGACCCGCTCCCCGGGCAGTCCATAGTCCGCCAGCAAATCAATCAGCACGCTTTCCAGTGTGCGAAGATACCAGCCCACGGAGAGCTTCCATTCGTTCAGATTGAGAATGGGGTAGGCCACAAGTTGGCCCGGACCGTGGTACGTCACGTCGCCGCCCCGGCTTGACTCGATGACCTCAATACCCTCCGCCGCATAGGCCGCGTCGGCGAGCAAGAGGTTGTCCGCGTGGGCTTCGCGCCCGAGGGTCACGACGGGAGTGTGCTCCAGTAGATAGAGGGTATTGGACGCCTCACCCGTGACCACGGCCTTATGCCGGGCCAACTGTCGATCGAGCATGGCGCCATAAGCCTGAAACCCGTCGAGCCGGATCGTCTCCAGGGATCGTTCAGCCATTTCCAAGGAGTTCGGCAATGGATTCGAGCGTGACCCCTTCGAGCGTTGGAACGATTCTGTCCGCCAGATGCAACTCTTCCGCGGTAAAGGAATTGGTCACGGCGAGCACCTTCATCCCCGCGCCTCGGGCGGAATCGACACCCTGAATAGAATCTTCCACGGCAACGCAGACCGAAGGGTCCAGTCCAAGATCGTGGGCCGCCCGCAGATAGATCTCCGGATCGGGCTTCTTGTGGGTGATCATGTCGCCGTGAATCCATACGTCAAAAAGGTCCGCATTCACCCGCGCCGATTTCAACGTCTGGGCCGACTTCTTCCCGGGGCTCGACGTGGCAATGCCAAGCTTCCAATCGGGCGCCGCGTGGGCCGCGTCGATCAGTGCATGGATTCCGGGAAAGGAAATATCCGGATCGGTAACCAGCAGTTCGAGGAAGTACTTGTGGCGCGTTTCCACGGCCAGGGCAACATCGATATCAACCCCGTATTTCTTTCCGGGTCCGATACAATAGAGCTCCGCGCCGGTGCCGATGAAGGGGATGTAGTCCTCGGGCTGAACATCGAGATTATAAAGTTCCTTGAACATTTTCGTGGTCGCGATAACGCTCAATCCCTCGGTATCGCCAAGGACACCGTCTACGTCAAAAACCAAGCCATACATGTTGGGGGATATTCTCCAGTTTGGGTAATCGCGGATGGGACTCTTAAGACCCATATTTCATCTTAGACCGCCAATTCAGCTTCTTCTTCCAGGCCGATCGCGTCAAGAATCGCATCCTCATCGTTTTCGACGGTCAGCGGGGCTTCAGCGGACTTGATGGCGTTGTCGGGATCCTTCAAACCGTGGCCCGTCAGGATACACGTCACACGAATCTTGTCGCTGTAGGCGGGTGTCTTGTCGTCGAAGTAACCCGCGGCGGACAACTTGATGAGGCCCGCGATACCCGCCGCGCTGGCCGGCTCGCAGAAGACGCCCTCGGTGGCCGCGACCTTCTGGTAGGCATCGCGAATTTCATCATCCGTCACTGCCTCGATTAGACCACCCGACTCGTCGCGGGCCGCCACGGCGCTCTCCCAACTGGCGGGATTGCCGATGCGGATGGCGGTGGCGAAGGTCTGGGGATTATCCACGGGATGGCCGAGCACGATGGGGGCGGAGCCAGCCGCCTGAAAACCGAGCATGATAGGACGATTCGGACTTTTTTCAGCCTGAAGGTATTCCGTGTAGCCTTTCCAGTAGGCTGTGATGTTGCCGGCATTCCCCACGGGCATGGCCTGAAAATCGGGTGCGACACCACCGAAGTCATCTACGATTTCAAAGGCACCGGACTTCTGGCCCTCAATGCGGAAGGGATTGACCGAATTCACCAGGGCGATGGGGTTCTCCGCACAAATCTTGCGGACTTGCGCCAGAGCGTCGTCGAAATTGCCCTTGATCTGGATCACGCGCGCTCCGTGGATCATGGCCTGAGACAGTTTCCCCAGGGCGATCTTGCCCTCGGGAATCAGGACGGCGCAGCGGATGCCCGCACGGGCCGCGTAAGCCGCCGCGGAGGCGGAAGTGTTACCCGTGGACGCGCACATCACCGCCTTGTAGCCATCTTCCACGGCCTTGGTGATGGCCATGGTCATGCCCCGGTCCTTAAAGGAGCCCGTGGGATTCAGGCCTTCATACTTGAGCCAGATTTCGAGCTTTGGGTGGATGAGCCGACTCAGATTATACGCCGGAATCATGGGTGTGGAGCCCTCGTTCAGCGTGATGATACAGGTATTCTCATTCACCGGCATATACTGGCGGTAACGGTTAATCAGGCCTTCATTGCGCATCGTCGTACCTCGATCTTGCATGGGGTATCGTTTGTAGGGGATAGGAATTCTGTCAAGCCAGGATCCGGATCATGTGGGTCGGCTCATCGATGATGGGCAAGGCGTCGATCTCGGCAATCGCGGACTGCACATTGGCTTCCAGCGTCTCATGGGTCACAATAACCACGTGGGCGGGGACGGCTTCCTGCTCTTCCTTCTGGATGCACGAGGAAATACTGACCCCGTGTTTTCCAAGGATTGTGCAGATGGTTCCCAGCACGCCCGGATGGTTTTCCGTGGTCAGGCGCAGATAGAAGCGGCCTCGCACGTGTCCCCCGTCGCGCACCTGGAGCTGGTGGGAGTAGCGGAAGGGAGCCTGTGCCGGAGCGCCGTTCAGGCGAGCGATATCCACAATATCCGCGACTACGGCGCTGGCGGTAGGAAACTTGCCCGCGCCGCGTCCATAATAAAGCGTGCCATCGGCCACGTCGCCCTTTACGTACACCGCGTTAAATTCATATTTCACAGCGGCGAGAAGATGAGATTCCGGCACAAGGGTGGGGTGGACCCGCACTTGAATATCTTCGTCCGCGCGCTCGATTACCGCCAGCAACTTCAACTGGTAGCCCATCTCCGCAGCGTAAGCCACGTCAAGGTGGGTCACCTTGGTGATGCCTTCGACGTAAATATCTTCGAGTTTCACCGGCGTGCTGTAGCAAAGGCTCGCGAGGATTTGACATTTGTGGGCCGTATCGTGCCCCTCGATATCGAGGTCCGGCGGGGTTTCCGCAAATCCCTTCTCGATGGCCTGCTGGAGCGCGGAACCAAAATCGAGCCCCGCGATGGCCATATTGGTGAGAATGTAGTTGCAGGTGCCGTTGAGAATGCCGTAGACCGCCTGAATATTGTTGGCGGCGAGGCTCTCGCGGATGGCTTTGATGATGGGGATGGTGCCGGCGACGGCCGCTTCGAATCGTAACTCCACACCGTTCTTGACAGCGGCCTCGTTGAGTTCCGGGCCGGCTTTGGCAAGGAGCATCTTGTTTGCGGTCACGACATGTTTGCCGTTGTTCAAGGCTTCCAGGATAAAGGTCCGTGCGGGTTCGTAGCCGCCGATGAGCTCACAGACCACATCGACTTCGGGGTCGGCGATCAGCGTGCGCGCGTCGTTGCTTACCGTGATGCCATCCAGTGTGAAGTTGGCCAGCAGATTCTGGTTCAATTCCGCCACATGGACCAACCGCACTTCCGCGCCGGTCTTGTCGGCAATGACACCCTGATGGGACATGAGCGTTTCGATCACGCCTCCGCCCACAGTGCCAGCGCCGATTACACCTACCTTTACCGCCATTTCTTGTCCTTTCTGAATTTCGTATGCCGTGCGGTTCCGAGAGGATTGCACGCAGATCCGGCCGAGAGGCTGGTTTACAGGTCACAGAAGTTTTTGATAGCGCAAAACAGCACAAGGCCGCTCGGCGTAAAAACACAGCCGGGACGGCTGTGCCACATTCCACCGCTCTTTACTATACGCCCTGCTCTACCTCAAAAATGCATATTACATCGCCGACCTTGATCTTGTCGCCGACTTGCACGCGATGCTCTACCAGGGTTCCGGCGCAGGGGGCGGGCAGCACAAAGGCCGCCTTGTCCGTCGTAAGCTCGATTAGGTCATCGCCTTCCGCAATCGGTCCGGGGGCCGAGTACCACTCGGTGATAGTTCCGCCAGCTACGGCGTCGTCGTCATCGCCCAGGCTGGGCAGGTTTATCTCAATCCGCATGGGACGCACTTTCCAATTCAGTTGTGGTCATACGCGACTGGGCGTACGCCGATTCCAGCAGCGCTTCGGAACGATAGGAACTCCGCACAAAGGGCCCGGCGACGGCGAAGCCGAAACCGATACTCCACGCCAGGTCTTCAATTTCCTTGAAGCGCTCGGGCGCAATATAGGCTTGCACAGGGAAGTGCTTCGGCGTGGGCTGGAGATATTGTCCAATGCTCACGGCATCGCATCCGGCCGCCTTCAAATCCAACAGCGTCTGCTCGATCTCGTCGGATGACTCGCCACAGCCCAGCATGAAGGCGGACTTGATAAAGCGTCCCTCGCTAAACTCCCGGGCGATGCGGAGCACCTCCAGGGACTGGTCATAGGTGAAGCGGCGATCGCGAATGCGGGAGAAGACGCTCCTCACCGTTTCGATGTTGTGACTAAAGATCTCCGGACCGGCAGCCTGAACCAGCGCGATATCTTCGCGCTTGCCATCAAAGTCCTGCACGAGCACTTCAATGGTCGTTTCAGGGGTGGATGCCTTGATGGCGCGGATTGTTTGGGCGATATGTCCGGCACCGCCGTCCGGCAGGTCGTCCCGCGTGACGGAGGTGAGGACGGTGTGCTTCAGGCCAAGGCGCTTGACCGCCTCCGCGATGTGATCGGGTTCTTCGAGGTCCAGCTCGCCCGGACGTCCGCTGTTCACCGCGCAATAGCTGCAATGGCGGGTACACGTGTTGCCCATGACCATGAAAGTCGCGGTCTTGCGGCCCCAGCACTCCGACTGGTTCGGGCAATGGGCGCTCTGACAGACCGTGTGCAAGCGGAGATCGCCCAATAGCGACTTCACTTCGCTGAAGGCTTCACCCGAGGGCCACGGTTGGCGGATCCATCCCGGAAAGGACTTGGGGGACTGTGTCTTGCTCATTACGATAGTTACACCGGTGCGTTAAATCGGAGGTTACATATGGGCCGGAATTATAGCACGCGGGGACACAGGTATTGAATAGCGGGAGAGTCTCGCCGGATGAGTCTGTAGTGTGGAGGAAGAAGTGGTGCTCACGGACCCAATGGGTCGCAATGAGTTGAAGTCTCACATGACTTCAACATGCGACCCATTGGACCCGCAGGCCTGCCCAAAGTGATCTGCCGTCCAGACTACCCCTCTGGACTCATTATTGCATCTGCACTTGTGGCGTCTCTTCAACAATCGGTATTTCCAGCGGTTTCCCCGGAATCTTTACCGGCTCGTCCACCTCACGAAAATCAAAGAATTGCTTCTGGATCGCGTTGCCGATATCGTTCAACTGGATCTGGAGCGAATCGACGAATTCATGCAGCCCCAAGTCGATGATGTCTTCCACCCGCGCGCAGGCCAGTTTTGAGCGGAGCTGATCGCAACAGCGTTCGGCGTCATTGGTGTAGAGAAAGGGAGGCGAACCGGACACATAGGCAATGGAAGCCTGGAGGCGATCTACACAATATTTCACCGAGCGCGGGAAGCCATAGCCCAGGAGCAGCAGGTCCACCACGTTCGGGGGCGTGATGGGGCCGTAGTGCTGGCGATACGCCTGCAGGGCGCTGGCACTGCGCAACAGGGCGGACCACTGGATGTTGTCGTGGGCCGAGCCCACATCTTCAACCTTGGGGAGGAGGTAGAAATACTTCACGTCGAGAATGCGCGAGGTCTTGTCGGCCCGTTCCAGCATGCGCGCGATACGGCTGAAATGCCAGCCTTCGTCGTGCATCATGGTGGTGTAGCTTCGCCCGATGAATTCGTTGCTTCCTTTAACCACGAATTCCAGGAACTCGTGAGGCGACTCCAGCACCTCGTTTGTCAGTGTCGCTCGTTCGACCTCATGGTAGAACTTGTTTACATGTTCCCAAATTTCGGAGGGAATTATCTCGCGGACGGAGCGGGCATTCTCCCGCGCCTGGCGCAGACAATTGTAGATGCTGTTGGGATAGTTTCGGTCGCACGCGAGAAAACGTACCACATTGTCCTGGGACACGCCCGAATAGTGCTCTTTAAAATACTCCTCGTCCGCCATAATGCTGATCAGCGGGCCCCATTGGGGTTCTGACGAAGCATCCAGCGTGAGGTGCCAGTTTACATTGACAACACGGGCCACATTCTCGGCCCGCTCCATATAGCGGCACATCCAGTATATGGATTCTGCGACACGGCTCAGCATATGCAGTACTTCCTTCCTTGGACTATTCGGCCAACACCCAGGTGTCCTTGCTTCCGCCACCCTGGGACGAGTTTACCACGAGCGAGCCCTTTTTCAAGGCCACGCGTGTGAGGGCGCCGGGGAGCACGTACTGGTCCTCGCCGTAGAGGGCATAAGGCCGCAGGTCAACATGCCGTCCCTCGAAGCCGTCTTCGCACAGCGTGGGAAGGCGCGAGAGACTTAGCGTCGGCTGGGCAATGTAGTTGCGCGGGTTGAGCTTGATTTGCTCGCGGTACGCGTCATGCTCCAGTCGCGTCGCATGGGGGCCGACCATGATGCCCGCACCCCCGGACTCATTGGCCGGCTTGACCACCAGGTGCTGGAGGTTGTCGCAGACATAGCCCATGTCCTCGGGATTGTCGCAAAGATAGGTGGGCACATTGGGGATGATGGGCTCTTCGCCCAAGTAGTACTTGATGATCTGGGGAACGTAGGCGTAGATCACCTTGTCATCGGCGACGCCGGTGCCTGGGGCATTGGCCAGGGCGACCCGGCCTTCACGATAGACATCCATCAGCCCCGGCACTCCCAGGCAGGAGTCCGGACGGAAGCATAGGGGATCGATGAAGTCGTCGTCGATGCGACGGTAGATAACGTCGACGCGCCGGAAGCCCCGGGTCGTGCGGGTCTTCACATAGCCGTCCATGACGACCAGATCGCGACCTTCGACCAGCTCTACACCCATCTGATGCGCCAGGAAAGAGTGCTCATAGTAGGCGCTATTGTAAATGCCTGGGGTCAGCACGGCCACGGTGGGGCGCTCCACGCCTTCCGGAACCAGGTGGAGCAGCATTTCGAGCAGCTTGCTCGGGTATTCCTCCACAGGACGCACCTTGCCGACCTCGAAGAAATTCGGCAGGGTCCGCTTCATGATATCGCGGTTCTCCAGTACGTAGGACACGCCCGAGGGGCAGCGCAGGTTATCTTCGAGCACGTAGATCTGGCCGTCCTTGTCTCGGACGAGATCGGTGCCGGTGACGTGGGCCCAGATGCCCCGGGGGGGCTTGAGCCCGATACACTCCTTGCGAAAGCCTGGGGAAGACTTTACCAGCGCATCGGGAATGGCATTGTCCTTGAGAATCTTCTGGTCGTTGTAAATATCCTGCAAAAAGGCGTTCAGCGCGAAAATGCGCTGCTTGAGTCCTTGCTCGATCCAGTTCCACTCGGTCGCCGGGATAATCCGGGGAATCAGGTCGAAGGGAAAGATTCGCTCCGTGTTTCCGTCTTCCGTTTTCAGGGTGAACGTGATGCCGAGTTCGCGCAGGGTGCGCTCCGCGCTGCGCTGGCGCTTCACGAAATCTTCCTTGCTGATGGAAACAAGCTTCTCGACAATGTTTTTCATGCCGGAGCGCGGCGCGCCCGTATCGTCGAGCATCTCGTCAAAAAAGCCCTCGGTCTCGTAGATGTCGAGAATCTTCATCGGGAGTATCCTTTTGGTGGTGAACTAAGGGAATCTGGTTTCGCACATTGGTGAATTGCGTTCGATCTTTCGTTGCGTTTTGTGGCGGCGGTCAGGCGGGCGGGAGGTCCCTCCGGAGATCCAGGGTCCAGGGGTATTCCGCGGAACAATCGGCGCGCTTCAATCTCATGTGACCTGGCGTATGACCAATGGGGCTGAAGCGGGCTTCGCGGCGAGACTCCGCTTCATAAGCGTTGATCGGGTGGGTCTCATAGTTTCGACCGCCGGGGTGGGCGGGCCAGTACGTGCAGCCGCCCAGCGAACGCTCATTCCAAGTATCCAGCAAATCGAAGACCAGTGGCGCGTGGGTGGGGACGTTGGGGTGCATGCCGTTGGGCAGAGGCCACGCTTTGAAACGGATGCCCGCCACAAATTCGCCCGCCGTACCAGTGGGATGCAGGGGGACTTCCACACCATTGCAGGCGACTTTGTGCCGACTGTCGATCAGGCCGCGCACCCGA
The DNA here is from genome assembly GCA_041859365.1 of Candidatus Hydrogenedentales bacterium. Classification (GTDB taxonomy): domain Bacteria; phylum Hydrogenedentota; class Hydrogenedentia; order Hydrogenedentales; family JAEUWI01; genus JAEUWI01. Next base: position 9,089 of record JBHEKR010000421.1, on the reverse strand, counting down.
AGCTGGACGCGCTCCAGGGAGTTATCTACAAATCGGGTGGTACCCCCGGCACCGGGTTGTTCTCCGAGCACATGCCAGGGTTCGAGCGCACCGCGCAATTCGAGGTGCACGCCCGCCTTGGCCACTTCGCCGTAGAGGGGAAAGCGAAATTCGAACTGGGGCGAGAACCATTCATCCTCAAAGTGAATTTCCTGGCGCCGCAGGTTCAACAACACGTCCTTGAAATCCTCCCACACAAAATAAGGAAGCACGTTTCGATCATGCAGAGCGGTGTTCCAGCGCACGAGGGGAAAATCGTAAGGCCGTTCCCAGAAGGTCGCCACCAGGCTGCGGATAAGCAATTGCTGAAGAAGATTCATCTGGGGATGGGGCGGCATCTCGAAGGCGCGCAGTTCCAGTAGTCCCAGCCGCCCCCGGGATGAATCGGGGGAGAAGAGCTTGTCGATGCAGAATTCGGTTCGGTGGGTGTTCCCGGTGACATCCACCAGGATGTTACGGAAAGCCCGATCCACCAGCCAGGGTGGCGGATTTTCCACGCCGCGAAGGTGATCGAAAGCGACTTCAAGCTCCGACACCAGATCATTGCGGGCCTCGTCGATGCGGGGCGCCTGGCACGTTGGCCCGATGAAGTTCCCGCTGAAGAGGTAGGAAAGACTGGGATGGTTATTCCAAAAGTTCAACATGCTCTTGAGCACGTCGGGGCGCCGCAGAAAGGGGCTCTCCGCCGGGGTGGACCCGCCTAGAACGATGTGGCAACCGCCTCCGGTGCCCATGGCACGTCCGTCAATCCCGTATTTCTCGGCGCTAAGCCGACACTGCCGGGCTTCTTCGTAGAGCGTGGTTGTGAATTCGCTCAACTGGCTCCAGTTGCTCGCCGGATGGATGTTCACCTCAACTACACCGGGATCGGGTTGAACGCTGAAGTGGGAGAGACGGGGGTCGAAGGGCGGTGTATATCCTTCGATGATGACCGGCATTTCGAGCGCAGCGGCGGTCTCTTCAACCGCGCGCACCAGTGCGAAATAAGCCTCCGCCGTCTCCACCGGCGGCATGAAGATATGAAGTCTTCCCTTACGCGGCTCGACACACAGGGCCGTCCGGATTACAGGGTCCCCCTGCCCGGCGCCTTCCAGAAAAATGTTCTGCTCCATTCGGGCATGGGCGCGTCCGGGTGGGCTTTCAACCCGGAAAGGTGCGGCGGCGTTGCGGGGCGGTGCGCCCATCGGATCGCGATCAAAGACATGGTGACGCTCGAGTTCGGGCTCGTAGGGCAAGGCATCCAGGGGGAGACGGAATCCCATGGGAGAATCGCCCGGCAGCAAATAAAGACGCTCCGAGCGGAGGTGCCAGGTGCCACTCTTCCAGGCCAGATTGCCATCGTGTAACTCCATGCAAATGGGCAGGGCCAGACCGGTCACGCTGTCCAGACCTTGTTCATAGATCTGAGCGAGACGATTCCGCTCCACCGGGTCTTCGAGTTTGCTGTCGAAGGGATCAGTATTGACGGGCAGGCGCCGCTCTTTCCACAAGTAGTAGAACGCGTCTTCATAGCCGGGAATCAGATAGGACGAGTCCACGCCGAGCACGCGGGCGAGGTGTTCACCGAACAGCTCCGCGTGATCCGCCGTTATGCCATAGTCCCGAAGGGGATTGGCCAGCCAGCGCGGCGTGCGCCAGAGGGGCGTGCCGTCGTCGAGCCAGTAGCAGTCCATGGACCAACGTGGCAGGGGTTCGCCGGGGTACCATTTCCCCTGGCCCAGATGCTGAAGCGGATGCTGGGCGAAGCGTTTGCAGATGCGCTCGAAAAGCTGAAAAGCGAGGTTGTACTTGCCTTCACCCAGGGCTTCGCCGTGCCACATGGGACTCTCGCGATCTTCCGCCGCGACGAAGGTAGGCTCGCCCCCCATGGTCAGGCCGACGCCGAGACGCTCCAGTTTCTGATCGACCGTGCGGCCCAGGGTGTCAATGTGGATCCACTGGTCCGGCGAAAAGGGCTTGGTCACCCGGGGAGACTCGTAGACCCGCCGGACGGACATATCGAAGGAAAAGTTTGTTTCGGCAATACCCGTGCTGCCGGTGATGGGCGCGGCGGAGACCGGGTCGGGCGTGGAAGCCAGAGGCAGATGTCCCTCGCCGGCGAGCAACCCGGAGGTAGGATCCAGACCAACCCAACCCGCACCGGGAAGATATACCTCGGCCCAGGCGTGGAGATCGGTGAAATCCTGCGTCGCCCCGGCCGGGCCCTCCAGGGGTTTCTCGTCCGGCACCAACTGTATCAGGTAGCCGCTGACAAACCGGGCCGCAAGACCAAGGTTGCGAAGGATTTGTACCATGAGCCACGCGGAGTCTCGGCAGGAGCCACTGCGCTTCTTCAGGGTCTCCTCGCAGCTCTGAACCCCCGGTTCCATGCGGATCCGATACTCGATATCCTGACTCAGGCGGTGGTTCACCGCGACAATGTAATCAATGATCTGCTGCTTTTCCCGGGGTACGCTTGCCAGGTACTTGCACATGAGGGTGCCGGGTGGCTGAATAAGCAGATAGGGAGCCAGATCCTTCGCCGTCGCCTCGTCGTAAGCGAAGGGATAGGTGTTGGCGTAGTCATCCAGGAAGAAGTCGAAGGGATTGATGATCGCGAGCTCGGCCACGAGGTCCACATCTACGATGAGGGACTCTACCGGTTCGGGGAAGACGAGGCGGGCGAGGTAATTGCCGTGGGGGTCCTGCTGCCAGTTCAGGAAATGTTCGCGCGGCTGTACCTTCAGCGTGTAGCTGCTGACGGCCGTCCGGCAGTGGGGCGCGGGCCGTAATCTTACAATATGGGGGGACAATCTTACCAAACGGTCGTATTCGTAGCTTGTCCGGTGATGCAACGCGACGCGAACGCCCATACAATCAGCTCTCTTCCTGTGCTCGATTCACGGGGTGAACCGAAGTACAACGTAAAAAATAGGGGCAAAAACGTTGAGAATCAGTGTGATAGCGCCCCGGAGCGCGGACCCGGCCCATATTCGAGCCCGACTAACCGGTATTAAGAGACACATTGACTTCGACTGTATAGAGCAAGTAATGTGCCAGTGCAATTTGATGGCACAAACCTTGCTCCTGGGACGGGTTAGAGCTTTGTGTGCAACGGGTACTGGGATAGAGCATGTTTCAAGAGCAAGGAAACCGTTGGGCGAAGTCACCGAATGGGACATTGAACAGCCTCATACAGGAATACGGCACGGTTGCCGGTTCCAACGACGAACTACTGGATTGCCACGGTAAGATCCGACCGCACTGGCAGTGGATAACCGACGCCCTGGGTGAATTGCCCTCCTCAACGCTGTCGGAGCGCCGCAGACAAGCCGAGGACATGGTCCGCCAGCACGGTATTACCTATAACGTCTATAGCGACGCCAAGGGCATGGATCGGCCCTGGGCGCTGGATGTGCTACCCGTCGTATTGCCGGTGGAGGAGTGGGCACATATTGAAAGAGGTGTTCGCCAGCGTCTTTTTCTCCTGAATCAAATCCTGGCCGACGTGTATGGTCCCGGAAATTTGGTGCGGGACGGTGTCTTGCCCCGGGAGTTTGTCTATGCGAACCCCCAGTTTCACCGGGCATGTCATGGAATCCCACCCGCGCGTCATGGGCACATTGCCCGCTACGCGGTCGATTTGGTTCGCGATGCCTCCGGTCAGTGGAAGGTCTACAGTGATCGGACCCAGGCACCCTCCGGCGCGGGCTACACGCTTGAGAACCGCGTCGTCATGGCCCAGACCTTTCCAAACCTCTTCTCCGAGGGTAAGGTGGAGCGACTCGCGGCCTTTTATGAAGCCTTTCACAGTACCTTGCGGGAAATGGCTCCCGGGGGCAACCCCAGTCCCACCATTGTCCTCCATACACCTGGGCCCCTGAACGAGGTGTACTTCGAGCATGTTTATCTGGCGCGCTACCTGGGCATCAATCTGCTCGAAGGCGCGGACCTGACCGTGCGCGACAATCATGTCTACCTCAAGACCATCCAGGGGCTCCGGCGGGTTGATGTGCTCCTCCGTCGTATCGACGACGCCTTCAGCGACCCCCTGGAACTTCGCAAAGACTCAACCCTGGGGCTGGCCGGGCTGCTTCAGGCCGTGCGCAGTGGAAACGTGGCGGTGTGCAACGCCGTGGGCAGCGGGATGCTCGAAGTCCCCGCGCTGGCCGCCGTATTGCCAGCCGTTGCCCGGCGCCTCACCGGCGGCGATCTATCCCTGCCCTCGGTGCCTGCCCGATGGGGAGCCTTTGCCGAGGATCGCGCGTGGATGGAAGCGAATTTCGAATCCCTCCGCCTTCTTCCCGCCTTTGCAACAGGCGCCATTCACGCCATCAAGCCCGGTGAAATGTCCGACCTTGAGCGGGATCGGTGGCGGGCCAACTGGCGCGAGCGCCCCCACGATTTTGTGTCGGTGGATCCTGTGACGCCTTCGACGGCCCCCGTCTTCACCAATGACCACCTGGTGCCCAACAGCCTCGTGCTTCGTGTCTACGCCGTGGGCGGTGAAACGCAGGACAGTATCCGCGTGTTGCCCGGCGGACTGGCGCGCGTCAGTCCGAAGGAAGACATATTCGATATCTCCATGCAGCAGGGTTGCGGGAGTAAGGATATCTGGGTGATGACGGAGGGGGAGACGCCCTTCCGGAGCCTGCTCCAGGATCGGGGCGTGCCTTTGGCGATCCGGCGCTCCCCCGGCAACCTTTCCAGCCGCCTGGCGGAAAACCTGCTCTGGCTCGGGCGCTATTGCGAGCGGGCGGAGGCCACGGTGCGCTTCCTGCGCTACCTGCTCAATCAGTGCACGGACGAGGCGGGCTACCGTAGCATTGGCGAGTTGCGCTCTCTCCTGCGCGCCGCCCCCAGGGGACTCTTCGGCAAGCAAGCTGACGAACAGATGAGCGCCATGTGGACCAAACAGGTCAGTGAAGACAGCAATACCTATGACTGGCTGCTCTCGCTGGATCGCGTCCAGACGGTCATTCTGGATGCGGTCTTTAACGCCCAGCAGCCCAATACCGTGGCCAGCAATATTATGGCTATTCGTCGTACCGCCTGGGTCGTCCGAGAGCGCTTCTCCGAGGATGACTGGCGAATCCTTAACAGCTTCACGCTGGAATTCATGCAGTTGCAGGAACGGCGAACGCGGCCAGGCCTGGGCGAGGCACTCTACGCGATGAACCAGCTCGTCAGGGGCTTTGCGGCCTTCAGCGGGCTGCTGAGCGAAAACATGACCCGAGAGTCGGGCCAGGTCTTCCTGGACATGGGGCGAAGGCTCGAACGAAGCAGCCAAACAACCAACGTCGTGTTTCAGACCCTCGAACGGGCCACCGAGCACGAAGAGGCCCTGCTCCAGTCACTGCTGGCCATCTGCGACAGCCCCATGACCTACAGGGCCCGTTACGGCTCTGTGTTTCAGGCGGCGCCGGTCATCGATCTGCTCGTCTGTGACGATACGAATCCCCGTTCGGTTGCCTTCCAGTTGAGTCAGCTCATCAAACATGCGAAGCGCCTGCCCAAGGCGGGCGGCGCGGGGCTCTTCAACAGCGAAGAGCGTATCATCGAGCGTATCAATACCGAGATACGCACGGCCGACGCGAATGACCTGGTCCAGGCAGGTGAAGACGGTGTGCGGGAGGGGCTCCATGCGTTGCTACTGAAGCTGCACGCCGAACTGCCGAAATTTGCCGACCTGCTGGAACAGCGCTACTTCATTCACACGGCCCCCGCGCGGCCGCTGGAAGAACTCCGCTAATAGGGATGAATTATGAATTGGGTGAACTTTTACAACGATTAAGACGAACCGCAATGCCTCCTGATCTGAATTCCTGATTCATAATTAGTCATTCATAATTCAACATTCGCCGAGGGTCAATGAAGTATCGAATTACGCATACCACCAGATACAAATACGGGGGCAAAGTGCCCATCGGCTACAACCGGGTCTATCTGACGCCCCGCACCTGTACCGGGCAGGAATGCCTTCGTTCCCAACTCGCGGTCGAGCCCGTGCCGGCGGTGTTCGGCCAGCGTAGTCGGGATTTCTATGGCAATGAGGTGGTTTTCTTCACCGTGCAGGAACCGCATGATGTGCTGGAAATTACGGCCCGCAGCGAAGTGCGCCTGAACCCCGTGCTCACCACGGACCCGTCATCCACCGCCCCCTGGGAGGAGGCGCTGCGAATGGTTCGCGAGAGCAAAGACCCCGATACGCACGACGCGCTTCAGTTCACCTATCCCGCGGAGACCGTGGCGGTATCAACGGCTCTTCGGGACTACGCGCGTGAATCCTTCACACCGGGGACGCCCCTGTTGAAAGCGGCCGCCCACCTGATGACCCGTATTTTCAAAGAATTCGCCTACGACCCGAATGCCACCACCGTCACCACACCGGTGGAGGAAATACTGGAGAAGCGGCGTGGCGTCTGCCAGGATTTCGCCCACCTCCAGATCGGCTGCCTCCGTGCTCTGGGCCTGCCCGCCCGCTACGTGAGCGGTTATGTCGCCCCGAAGCACGCCGACTCCGGCCAGGCCTACGTCGGCGCCCAGGCGTCCCACGCGTGGCTTTCCCTCTACACCCCCGGCGCGGGCTGGGTCGATCTCGACCCCACCAACAACTGCCTGCCCTCCGTCGAACACATTACCGTGGCCTGGGGCCGCAACTACGACGAGGTCAGCCCCGTCCGCGGCGTTATCCTTGGCGGCGGCACGCAGCACCTATCGGTGGAAGTGGATGTGGCCAGAATAGCGGAATAGTACGGGGACTGCATCCGCCTGGCACATGTTGTTGGAATAGTGTCATGACGAGAGGCCAGGCGGTGGCTGTACCCCGGAAGAAACGTCTCCAGGGTGCGTCGCGACGGTTTCGGTAACAGGCTCCGCTGAGTTCATCTCGGCCTCCAGCGCAAGCCGTTGCGCATGATAGCGGGTGGCCTCCCAATCATCGATAGAGTCATAGCCCGTAATGAGACGGAATAGAGCGGCGATGAATTGACCGATGTTGCAGAAGACCGTGAGCATGTCCAGTAGCGCAAGCATGGTTCCAATTCTCGAGTGTAAGCGCGGGCGGGGTCTGGAATTGCCCTGCAGTGCCCACTACCACCCGATCCCAAATTTTATTCGTAGCATCTCCTTCGAATGACGATTCACAACTGGAAGCATAGTCAGCGGAAGGGGGGAGCGCAATCCGCTAAATCCAAGCCACGTTGGCGCACGTCCCCATTTCGGCATTACTTCAGTTGGCCCCAGATTGCCGTCAATACCATGCATCCGGGAGCGACAGAGCCCGGAAGCGACGTGCCGACCCCAGTATCGGCACGTCATTCTGCCAAAATGTCACTGATTTCATCGTTCGAGAAGGTGCCAGAGGTATGAATTGCGAAGGCCGCAAGACTTTCGACAGTAAGACCCCTCGTGAAGCTGGATTCGAGTCCAAGTAAGCACTATTCTTAGTGTTCGCCATATCCAGCACCCCCATATATTGCGCTACATGGCGCATACCGTGTACAATAAGACAGGTTCAGGGCGGCTTCCATCGCGAGCAGTAGCGCGCCGCTCGGTTTCTTCACTCACATTAAAAGGTAGTAAACGATGGGTCTTCTTGCCCTCATTATCGACATCTCCACCAGCATCCTCCAGTTTGTCATCTTCACGATCGAGGCCATTCTGACCGTACTTTTCGGTACGCCCGCAGTGTAGATACTACGGCGTCCACACGCCACTGGGAATGCGTCGTCCGCCTTCTCCTGTCGTGCGGATGTAGGTCCAGGCGGGCAAGGTATCCCGATCGGATACGGTGGGAATCAGGGCGCGCTGGTAGAGGCATGCCTCGCCCGAACGCACCTCCTCGTACTCGTCCAATGGCGGCACGCAGGCATTCGGATCGCGCAGAGCCGCAAGCTCTCCGTGCACCCAGCCCCAATCGCCCGCGCGCATGCGCAGCGGGTGGGTGGCGCGCCATTGCGCCGTCGCGACGTCCAGAAGGGCGTCCTCGGTGCCTGTCGCCAGCACGCTTTCCTCCGGCACTTCCAGCGCGGGGTAGCCCGCGTCAAGGTGGAAGAGTCGGCCCCATACCCGTGCGGGTTCCACATGCACCAGCCACGGGGCCACCAGGTCATGGCGACATTCCCCGCGCATGAGGGTTCCATAGAAAAAGAAGCGGGTGATCGTTTCGCGTTCACTCATGGCTTTACCGGGGCCGTCTCGGGAATTGGTTCGCGATAGTTGACCTCGCTCCAATCGCTGATGCCTATCACGGGCTTCGCAAATTCTATCGCACTGTCTTCCTCGGGCGTGTCCAGAGCCTGGAACACATACCAAACGGGCTTCCGTCCGTGGGGGTCTTCCTCGTCGTCGGGATAGCGCCGGAGGCCAATGCGCAGGCCGCCTTCGTGGCGGTTGTCCACCCAGTTGTGAAAGTGGAACATGCTCACGGAATCCAGGGGCTCCATCTTCTTCCAGAGATAGGCCATGCACGCCGCCTGATCGGTCAAAGACTTTTCCGAGTAGTCTGGAGAGTTGGGGCCCTGCTCGGTGAACTGCACGTCGCGTTGGGTCTCGCCGTTGAACCAGGTTTCCTTGTTCTTCACCCAGGCATCGATAACTTCTATATTCTTGAAGGTAATGCGCGGTGTGTCGAAGGAGAACCACGCGGACTCGTCCTCCCAGGCGCGGGGATCGCGCAGGTCCTCCGGATAGGGATGGTAGGCGATACCCCAGGGGAAATCGCCCTCGGTCCGGCTGAATTCGAGGAGTAATTCGAGCAGTTCTTTGCCCCGGTAGCAGTGTTCTGCGTAGACCGAGTTCCAGTGGTGCTCCAGGGAGATGTAGACCTTCGCAAAGGGGTCGTATTGCCAGGCGATGAGTTGCGCCATCCGCATGGATTTATGGTAGGCGTCCATATAGGTCAGGGGCGTCTTGTCGCCCATGTTCGTCCAGACCCAGCCGGAATTCACTTCGTTGTGCAGGATCCAGTGGTGGATGCGGCCATACTGCCCGTCGGGCTTGCTGTAGCGATCCGCCAGGAAATTCATCGCCGCCGCGTAGGCCGCAACGCCCTCGGCACTCGTGAAATT
>JBHEKR010000312.1:0-9442 GCA_041859365.1 Candidatus Hydrogenedentales bacterium | reverse complement strand
GAGAACTTATGCACCGTGTGGTGGCGGTAGGTCTCGCCGGGTTTCAGGACGACGGTGGGCCAGGCGGGCTTGTTGATGCTGTCGGGGAAGTGCTGGGTCTCCAGGCAGAAGCCGCTGTGCTTGGGATAAATCACCCCTTCGAGGCCCTCGAAGCTGCCGTCCAGGAAGTTGCCGGAGTAGAACTGGATACCGGGTTCCGTGGTCTGAATTTCCATCACACGGCCCGACTTGGGATCGAAAACCGTGGCGGCCGGGTGCAGGTTCGGTGAGGGGTCGTCCAGCGCGAAGTTGAGGTCATAGCCGCCTTCCACCTGGTCGATCCGCGCGCCGATGGCCGTGGGCTTGGTGAAGTCCAGGGGCGTGCCGGCGACCGGTGCGATCTCTCCCGTGGGGATAGCCGTGGGATCGTTGGGGGTGTAGTTGGCCGCATTCAGCATCAGCTCGTGATCCAGAATCGTGCCCGCGCCATGTCCGCCCAGATTCCAGTAGCTGTGCTGGGTCAGGTTGACCACCGTGGCCCTGTCGGTCGTGGCTTCATAGTCGAAGCTCAGTTCGTTGTCGTTGTTGAGGGTGTACTTGACGACGCTGGTCAGGTTGCCGGGGTAGCCCTCTTCCATGTCCTTACTGAGGTAAGTGAATTTCACGCCCACGCCGTTGGCCGTGGTGAAGCCTTCGGATTGCCACACGACCTTGTCGAAGCCCTTGAGGCCGCCGTGGAGGTGGTTGGGCGCGTTATTCACCGCGAGGGTGTAGTCCACGCCGTCCAGCGTGAATTTACCCTTGGCGATGCGGTTCGCGCAGCGACCGGCGATGGCGCCGAAATAGGGATTGTGCGCCTCGTAGCCCGCCAGGTCCTTGCAGGCCAGCGTGATGTTTGCGAGCTTGCCGTCCCGGTCCGGCGTCTCCAGCGAGACCATGATCGCACCGTATTCGATCAGCACCGCCTTGAGGCCGTTGGCGTTCGTAAGCGTGTACTGCTTCACCGCTACGCCGTCTTTCGTCGTGCCGTAGGGGGCCACTTCGATGCCCATCGTTTTTCCTTCTTCCGCCGCAGCCAGGCCTGCGGACAGTAACAGCGCGCCAAGCGCCAATAGGGTCTTGCCCATGAGTTTGCGTCTCCTCTGATAGTCCCTGTTTGGAAATTGCCCAAGTACAGCACGGGCTAAGATACTACATGGGGCGTGAAAAGTCGAGATCGAGTGCTGGTGGACGGAGTGGACCAAGTGGGCTTAGTGGGCGCGGGAGGAGATGTCCACCAAGTCCACTGTGCCCATTCGCTGTGGCGAATCCACGACCCTCAGTCCTCGGCAATCTGTTTCAGCAACTCAATCGCCGCCGCGCAGAGGTCGTCCTTCTCGGGATCGACTTTCAGGGTGATGGACGGGTTTGCCCGCCAGGCGAGTTCCACGGCGTTGCCGTAGGCCTGGTAGATTCGGTTCTGGGTCTGCTTGTCGGGGAAACGGCCCGCGTCGAACTGGATATCGATGATCGTCTTCGCGGCCACGACGCTTCGGGCTCCCGCCTCGCCCGCCAACGCGCGGACGCGCATGACGTCGAGCAAGCGCCGCACGGGGGCCGGGGGCGCGCCGAAACGGTCCTTCAATTCGGCCTGCAATTCGTCGATTTCCTCGACGGAGATAACGCCCGCGATGCGGCGGTACAGGGTCATCTTCTGCTGGGCCGTGGGCACATATTCGTCGGGAATGAAAGTGTCGATCTGGAGGTCGAAGGGCGGCAGGCTGCGTTTGCGCAGGGGCTGACCCTGATGCTCGGCGACCGCTTCAGCGATGAGGTCCTTGTAGGTTTCGTAGCCTACCGTGGCGATGTTGCCGCTCTGCTCGCCGCCGAGGATATTGCCGCAGCCACGGATTTCCAGGTCGCGCATGGCGATGCGGAAGCCCGAGCCGAGAGAGGAAAAGTCCTCCAGGGCCTTGAGGCGGAGCTGGGCTTCCTCGCTCAGGGCCTTGTGGCCTGGAACGAGGAGATAGGCGAATGCGCGGTGCTTGTAGCGACCGACGCGGCCGCGAATCTGGTAGAGCTCGCCCAGGCCAAAGGTATCGGCGCGATCCACGATGATGGTATTCGCATTGGCGATATCGATGCCCGAGCCGATGATGGTGGTGCAGACGAGCACGTCGATCTTCTTGGCGATGAAGTCGCTCATGATCTCTTCGAGTTCGTGCTTGGCCATCTGGCCGTGGCCGATACCCACGCGGGCTCGGGGCACGAGTTTGTTGATCGCCGCCGCCGTCTTGTCGATGGTCTGGACCCGATTGTGGAGGAAGAAGACCTGGCCTTCGCGTGCGAGCTCGCGCTCGATGGCCTCTTCGATCACGCGCGAATCCCATGGCTCGATCGCGGTGTGGATGGGCAGGCGGTCATTGGGTGCGGTGTTGATGAGGCTCATATCACGCACGCCGATGAGGGAGAAGTGGAGTGTGCGTGGGATGGGCGTGGCGGAGAGGGTGAGCACGTCCACATGGTTGCGCAGGTGCTTGAGTTTCTCCTTTACCCCCACGCCGAAGCGCTGTTCCTCGTCAATAATGACGAGGCCGAGATCCTTGAACTTTACGTCCTTCGACGTGATCCGGTGGGTGCCGATGAGGATATCGACTTCACCCGCCTTCACGCGATCGACGGTTTCCTTCTGCTGCTTGTCGGTGCGGAAGCGATTGAGCAATTCGATGCGCACGGGGAAGTCCGCCATGCGCTCCTTGCAGGTCTGGTAATGCTGCTGCGTGAGCACGGTCGTCGGCGCGAGGAGGGCCACCTGCTTGCCATCCATGACGGCCTTGAACGCGGCGCGGAGCGCCACCTCGGTCTTGCCGTAGCCCACGTCGCCGCAGAGCAGCCGGTCCATGGGGCGGGCCGATTCCATGTCGCGCTTGATGTCGTCGATGGCGCGGGCCTGATCGGGTGTCTCGTCGTATTCGAAAGCGTCTTCGAATTCACGCTGCCACGGAGTGTCCGCGGAGAATGCATAACCCGTATGGCCTTCGCGGGCGGCGTAGAGCTTGACCAGTTCCTCGGTCATGTCCTTCACCGCCTTTTTCACCGCCGCTTTCTTCTTCGACCAGGTCTTGCCGCCGAGGCGGTCGACCTTGGGCATGGCCCCGTCGCCGCCGGAGTATTTCTGGATGCTGTCGATCTGCGACACGGGCACATACATGACATCGGTGCCGGCGTACTGGATTGTCATGTAATCGCCGGCCTTGCCCTCGATACGGCGGAGTCCGGTGTAGCGACCAATGCCGTTGTCGGCATGGACGATGTAATCGCCGACTTTCAGATCGCTGAACTGGGTGATGGTCTGGCCCGCCTCAAAGCGGCGGCGCTTCCGGCGCATGTAGTGGCGGCCAAACATTTCGCGCTCGCTGAGCACGGCAAGCTTTTCGGCATTGGAGGTGAAACCCGATTGGAGGCGCCCAATCGATACGCGGAGGTCGAAAGCGTCCTCACCAGGGCGGTATCCCTGCTCTTCGAGCAACTCCAGCAGGCGCTTCCGTTCGCCGGTGTTCACGCAGATGAGCTGCACGGTGAACTGCTGGAGATCCCAGGCTTTCAACTGCTCCCAGAAGTCGCCGCTCTGGCCGGCCCAGCCGGTGATGGATTGCATGGGTGAGAGGAAGCGTGGGGTCTCGGGATCGCGCTCGTAGCCGATCTGGGCGAGGTGGATCTGTTTGAACTTTCCAAGCTTTTCCAGGGCCCCTTCCCAGGGGAGATGGTGGGGGCTGCCCGCCAATTGGATTCCCAGCTCCTCCGCCATTTCTCCGAGGCGCAGCGGCTCATCGATGACGACGATGGTATCTTTCGGGAAGTAGTCGGTCAGGGCGGTGAACTGGTCGGGGCTGTTTTTCGCCGAGAGGAGGGCCTTTTCCGAGCGCGGCAAAATTTGAAGCTCGGTCTCGTGGGACACGCTGCGCTGGGTCTCCGGTTCGAAGCGGCGGATGGAGTCGATCTCATCGCCAAAGAACTCGACACGGTAGGGCAGCTCGCTGGAAATGGGGAACACATCCACGATGCCGCCGCGGACACTGATGTCGCCCCGGTGCTCCACCATGGCTTCGCGCGTGTAGCCCATGGCGATGAAGCGCGCGAGGAGATGGTCCAGATCGTGCTCTTCGCCCGTTTTCAGGGTGAGGCTGTCTTCATTGAGGCGCTTGCGGTTCACCACATACTGGAGGAGGGAACGCAAGGGCGCCACGGCGAAGAGGGGCTGGCCTTCGTCCAGGGCTTTGGAGAGGCGCTTGAGGGTGTTCATGCGCTCGGCGACAATGTCGTCGGCGGGGCTCATGGTGTCGGTCGGAAGCACTTCCCAGGCCGGGAATAGCGCGGCATGTTCCTCGCCCGCAAAGGTGCAGAGATCGTCGTGGATGCCCTCCGCTTCGAGACGTCCCGAGGTAATAAACAGGAGAGGAGTCTTGACTGCGGCGGCCACCTGAAGGGGGAGGATGGACTTGCCCGAGCCCCAGGGCCCGACGACCTCGACGCGCGGCGTATCCTTGCGCTTGAGACGTTGGACGATTTCGTCCACGGTGCTGAAGGTGGGCAGTGTTACGGCCATGGGGTTTATCCGGGCGCGGTTGTATTTTATTTCGTTCAGGTTGCCCCTGCGAGTCTCAGGGACATGCCCCTGATTTTGGGCAAGCCATTTTAATCACAAGAGACCTGCCGGGTGCCACCCACACCCGGCGGAGCGCAGCGGGGGAGGATGTGGGTGCAGTGACTTCACTTTGCAGGTGCCCACCCATGCCGCGATCCAATTCTTGTGGACATCCGAGTAGGGTGTGCGGTCTCATCTCAAGCACGCCATCCCATCACCCACATCCTCCCGCGGCGGAGCCGCCCCGGGTGTGGGTGGCACCCGATGTCCCACTCGCTGCTCGGGTGTACACGTCTAAACTACTTAGGTCATCCCGCGATCGATGAGGGATTCGCGCTCCGGGCCAACGGACACGTAGCGGATGCGGCAGTGGATCAGTTCTTCGATCCGCAGCACGTAGTCCTGCGCGGTCTGGGGCAGGGCGTTGAATTCGCGCACGCCGGTAATATCTTCTTTCCATCCGGGCACTTCTTCATACACGGGGGTGGACTCTTCCAGCACGGCGTTGATGGGGAAATTATCGGTCTTTTCGCCGTGGAAATCGTAGTGGGTGCAGATTTTCAGCGTGTCCTGGCCGCTCAGGCTGTCGAGCTTGGTCAGGGCCACTTCGGTGGCGCCCTGAATGCGGACGCCATAGCGCGTGGCGACGGCGTCGAAGTGGCCGATGGTCCGAGGGCGACCGGTGGCCGCGCCGTATTCCTCGGCGATTTCGCGGAGTTTGTTGGCGTCTTCATCATTCATGCGGGTGACAAAGGGTCCTTCGCCCACGCAGGTGGAGAAGGCCTTGACCACGGCCATGACCCGGTCCAGGTTGTGGCCGAAGAGGCCACCGCCGACGGGCGCATAGGCCGCGAGCGCGCAGGACGACGTGGTAAAGGGGTAGATGCCGAAGTTCAGGTCGCGCAGGGTGCCGAGCTGGGCTTCAAAGAGAATGTTCTTACCGGCCCTGGCCGCTTCATCGAGGAGTACGGTGGTGTCGCAGATGAGATCGCGGACGACGGCGCTGTATTTTTCGACCCAGGCGAGGGTCTCTTCATAGCACAGTGCGCCGTTCTTGTCGTAGAGGCCGGACTGGAGTTCTTTCCATTCCATGACGTCGGCGAGGCGGCGCTTGAGGCGCTCCGGGTAGAGCAGTTCGCCGATCTGGATTCCTTTTTTCACCGTACGGTCGCCGTAGGCCGGGGCAATGCCGCGGCGGGTGGAGCCGTAGGCCTTGGCGCCGAGGCGGTCTTCTTCCCAGGCGTCCTGAAGGCGGTGAAAGGGGAAGCAGATGGTGGCGCGATCGGAAATGCGGATCTGTGGCTCGATGCCCTTGGATTTCAGATCGGCGAGTTCTTCCGCGAGGCCCTGAAGGTCGATGACCATGCCGGGACCGAGGATGTTGATCGCCTTGGGATTGAAGACGCCCGAAGGCAGGAGGTGGAGCTTGAAGAGGCCGAATTCGTTGACCACGGTGTGGCCCGCATTGTTGCCGCCCTGAAAACGAACGACAAAATCCGCGTTCTGGGCGAGGTAGTCCACCATGCGCCCCTTGCCCTCGTCGCCCCAATTGGCGCCCACGACAATTTCTATGCTCATCTCGCGGCCTTTATGGCTTTGGCTGGAATCAGCTCGGACGTGCCCGGATACGGGCAAACATGAAATGGGCGGGCCACGGTGTCCGGGGCCCGCCGCATATACGTGACTGGCAAGTACTTCGGCGTTCGCTTAGCGCGAATAGAAACCGATAACCCCGGCCGTCTCGGCCTTGAAGGGAAGGGTTTCCGAGTTGGGCAGCGAAGTCATGCGGCCCTCGAAAGACTTCGACGGACGGTCGAGGTATTCCGGAATCGCGATGGGGGGATGCTCCACACCCTCGGCGATCATGGGAACCTTTTTGCTCCGCTCACGAATACCGATGACCATGCCGGGCAGGACGCGGAAAGAGGGAATGTCGACCTTCTTACCGTCCACCAGGATGTGGCCGTGGTTCACAAGCTGGCGCGCGGACGTGATGGTCGGCGCGTAGCCCAGGCGGTAGCAGATGCAATCCAGCCGGCTCTCAAGGAGCATCAGCAGGTTGGTTCCGGTAACGCCACCCATGCGCTGGGCTTCGGTGAAGGTCTTGCGCATCTGGCGTTCCATCAGGCCGTAGTGTGTACGGATCTTCTGCTTTTCCAGCAATTGCTGGCCATACACCGACATCTTGCGACGGATGTTCTGGCCGTGCTGCCCGGGGGCAAAGGGACGCTTGTTGGAGGGGCACTTTGCGCTGCCCCAGATGCAAGATCCGAGACGGCGGCATAATTTGTGTTTGGGTCCAATGTACTTGCCCATAGCGCTCGCGTATTTTCCTTTCGTCGAAGGGGCGGGTAAGATTATGTCGCCCAGTAAGACCGGTCGTTTGAATGCTATCCGGCAGGCGCAATAAGACATATTTGTCCCTGCCATAATGAACAGAGTCGTGAATGATAGCCTTTGTCGGGTAGGGATGTCAAATTTAATTGGGAGCGGGCTTCAGGCTTCAGGCTTCAGGCTTCAGGCTTCAGGCTGGGCGTGGCGGAACGGGCCAAGTCGCCTTATCGGCCTGATCGGCCTTATCGGCCCGATCGGATCGATCCGACCAATCCGTTTCCTAAAGCCTAAAGCCTCCAGCCTAAAGTCTGGTGACGGCCATCTGGTATCCCCTCAACCCAAAAAACACGCCACACCACAATATATTGCCTCATACCAACCCCTATGCTACAATGGGAGCTTGGAGGTGCCTACGGTGCAATTTGGAAAAAAGACCCGCAACCTGGCGGCGGCAAGTCGCCGTTTCTTTGGGGAGCGCCCGACGCCGGGTGGTCCCCAGTCCGGCCCTGCCGTTGGAACGCTGGAACACTCGGATGAAGAGGAGAACGCCATGACCCCGCCGCCCCAGGAAGAATCGATGGTAGCCGGTGATCCCACGCAGCGCCTGCTTACGGCGCTCGGCCGATTCCAGCGCCAGGTATCGCGTGCGGAGGAGGGCGCCCCCCAGGAGGCCTGGTGCGACGAGTGCATGAACCAGCTTATTACGGGTATCGAGATCGCCCTGAACGAAGACTGGGCCGACGTGAAAGAAGCGCTTACGGATGTGGCGCGCATTCTCCAGACCTATGAAGACGAAGGGCGCGCCGACCAGTCCATCTATTTTCTGAAGGACAGCTACGAGATTCTCTGCCTCATGGTGGGCGATTTGATTGTGGGCAATGTGCGCTCCGGCGTGATGAAGAAGTGGCAGGACCGCTATGAGCGCGCCCTGGACGAGTTGGCCGATGCGGGTCTGACGCTGGTGGATGATGATTCGGCGGGCGACCGGGAACCCGACCGGGCTCACCATGCCGCGGATCCGTTCACTGCGGAAACGCTGGAGGCGGACCACGGCTTTGACGACATGCTCGATCAGGATCTGGGTGGAGATGTTCCCGGCTCGGTCTTTGACGGTGGCGCCGCGAGTGCCCGGACAGATCGCGCCTTTGAAACGGATCCCGGCGATCCGTTTGCCCCCCTCGAACCTGAGACGCTGGATTCCTCGCCCTTTGAGGAATCCGGTTTAACGCAAGTGCCCCGCGAGACTGCGGCGAGCGCCCCCTCCATGGATGAACTCCTGGGGCGCCCCGTTTCCGAAGGCGACGACCTGGAAGACGAAACGGAGACCGCGACGATGGACCTGTCCGATGACTTCACCGCGGACACCGACGTTCCCGATGTCCCGACATACGAACTTGCCGCGGTTGATCCGGCGGAGACTCAGGCGCTGGAGCTGGAGCCGGAGGGCGAGTCCGTGCCCGAATCCCTTTTTGCGGAGCCGGCCAACGTGTCGAGCGAGTTGGATTTTGGCGATGCGGATCCCGTGCCCGCTCCGACCCCTGCCCCGGAACCCGAAGTGGTCGCGCCGGTGGCGGCGGCACCGGTGAAGAGCGCGCCCGCCCCGACTCCTGAGGTCGAACCCGAGCCGGGTACGACCGAGGCCCTTTTCCGTACGGCCCAGCGGGCCATGGCCCAGGGCAACCTGGCTGACGCCAAGGTGTTTGCCCTCCAGCTTGCGGCGAGCATGGCGGCGATGGAAGCGGATCAGGTGGCGGGTCGCATCGCGCTGATTGAGGCGGACATCGCCCAGAACAGCCATGCCATTGCGACGGGCGAAGCGGCGGTGGGTGAAGCCGAACACCGCGTGCAGCAGCTCGAAGAGCAGGTGGCCCTGTGCCAGAAGGAGTTTGAGGCAAAGCGCGAGCAGATTAGCCAGCTCCGAGACGAGACGGCGGCGGTGGAAAGCTCTGTGGAAGAGTTGAACCGCCAAATCGCGGAACTCGAAGCGCGCCGCAATGGGGAGTTGGAGCGGCTGGCCAATTTCCAGCAGAGCCTGGACGACAACCTTTCCGAAGAGTCACGGATGCAGTCGGAGCTCGAAGCGCTCAGCGAAGAAGAGTCTGGATCGCGGGAGAATCTCGATGGCGCACGTGAGCATGTGCTGTTGCTCCAGCAGACCGGGTCGGCCCACGCGCTGTCTCTGCAGGAGGCCCAGACCGAGCTGGAGACGCGCCGGGCAGCCGTGGCGGATATTGAAAATACGATCCGCCAGGTCGGCGGGGGTGTCGCGGAACCGGCCGGCGAGTCCGGTGGCGGCGACGCGGCGGAGCAGGGTAGCGTCGGCACGGAGTAAGGCGTCCGGCAGTCCGCGTCAGGATGAGCGCCGTGTACCGCGCGCGCGAATGCAAATATTGCAACAGGAAGGGAATTCCGCATAGTGGCAAGGAAAGGTGAGATTGTCGGCGCCGTCGATTTCGGCTCCCGTGAATTGCGCGTGGTGGTGGCGCTGGAGGGCCGCGAGGGGTC
>JBHEKR010000247.1:0-3957 GCA_041859365.1 Candidatus Hydrogenedentales bacterium | reverse complement strand
TCGAGAATCGCCGCCACCGTCTTCCCCTGCGCTCCTTTGAAGCATTTGGCCACGGTTACGGCGTCCGCACCACGTGTCGGAACACAAGCCTGCTCCCCTTGCTAAAGGCCGCTGCGTTGGCAGTTGACGAGCACGCCGGTGCTGGACAAGAATAGGCAAGGTAGATAGGCGAGGCACCGCGCGAAAGCGCAGCTTCCAGGACACGTGCTGCGGCATGGATCGAGGCAGGCAGATTGCCATCGCCATACGTTCAGAATAGTGCAGGTGATCGATGAGTACCCGCAACAACACGCTCCGCTTTTGGATCGCGCCGCTGTCGATTGTGCTCCTATTCGTTGCGGTTGGGGTGCGCGATTTCTGCGAAGCCCAGCGTGAGCGCTGGCCGGACAGGACATTTCGCAGCTCTTCCAGAGACTCAATTAAGGAGATCCAGTCCGTACTTGCATCACACCATGTGGTGGACCGCGGATTGGAATTGAGTCCTGCAGAGAAAGTAACTCAACTGCGAAGTTTTCTAGATTTTGCCTTCACAGTTGAGGCTTCTAGGATGCTTGAGCAGATTGAACACCGAAATGCAGCATTCAAGGGTAGCTTCACGCTACAAGAATTGGAACGTGGCGGCTACGAATCCATGCTAACCGTGGGCGGGGTCTATGTTAGGGAGCGGGTCTGCGCGAGCGATGCAGGCGATGTCTCTGTGTATACAAGCGTCTATTCTCTCGACCACGAAGTCTTGCGTCAGTGGTTGCGACTGGTCGTGGAGGCCGCGGCAGCCCGGTATGATTGTGATGATATACGCGTCGATATTGACGATGATAATTTTGAAAACAGCAACCTCAGCATAAAGTTCGAGAATAGTGTTGGTCAGCTCCACGTTCGGGCCATTTCGCCGCTACTCGGCTACTGGCAAGACTATGGTCGCGTATCTTTTGGATACGAGAGCGGTGGGAAAGAGATCGAGGCCGATACGGAACTACCCAAGACTGTGTTTTCGGGGTGGACTGCTTCTTATCAAACCCGCCCATATCCCGATGCGCCTACGCTAACACATTGGAATATCGACAACATTCCGGACTGCACCTGGGAGCGTAACGGCGAGGTAAGTGGCCATGGGCGCAAGTGATGGGGAAGTAGAAGTCGATCCGGCCCCTAAGCCCAAGGGGAACCTTGGCTTTGTGCTAGCTTGTATTGCGGGTTTCGGCTTTTTTGGACTATGGATTGCGTTTCATGCTCGTCCAGCGGTATATGTTCAGAATGAGACCGGTCGAACTTGGAGCCAACTCAAAGGATACCGATGCTGGCCGGATGAAGTTGTGGTGTTTGCACAAGACGTCAAGCCGGGTGATCAGATTGTGTTCAATGGGCGATGTGAGTGCGGCTACAACGAGGGCTTTGCGGTAAAGGTAAGTCCGGCTTGTGACTGGGCATTGTCCGCCGTCTACGAGGATACCGGCGAGGAAGTGGCGCTCATCAGCTATTGGACACCGTATCGCGCACCCCTGTTTTTCGTGTGGCGTGACCGGCGGCTTGTGCTGACGGTGCACGAGAATAACGGGGTGGAGATAACGCGTAGGTTTTGGTAGGGGTTGAGTTTGTCATTTGGTCGACCGCAATGTTGGAGAGGCCACTCCAAGGCCGCGCTAGCGTCTGCAATTTCTTGGAGCAAGACCGGTGAGACTAAAGCTAGTACTGGTGCTAACCGCGGCCGTCCTGGGAGGGGCACTTCTCGCGGCCGGAGTTCTCTATAGGCAGCGGCCTTTGCAAGGGCACCTTGCCCATGGAGGCTATCATGCCGCTGTTGCCGAAGTGTCGAAGGGGACGAGCGATAGGACAATTGCGCCTGAAGTCACGCCCCGTGTGATTGCTGAGAATATACCGGAGCTGGAGTCATTCCTTCTGAAGATTGGGGCGGAGGAAACCGCAAGGCTTCTTCATGACGCCCAGTACGCGCAGTTTTGGGGCGTCATTGCTTTGTCGCTTCCGAGCATGCCAGCTTCCGCAGAATGGAAGAACGTATTGGTGAACTTCGTGAAGGATACAAAGTTTACCATGAATGACGACGAGGACAGCTATGTGACTTTGGTTAGAAGGAAAGAGGGCGGGTTCGCAGCGTTCGCACTCATGGCGGACGAAAGGGAATTGGAGATGCTCCGGGAATGCCAGAGCTTTGAAGGTGTCGAACGTCATTTCGGGAAGGACTACTTTGGTGTTTCAAGAGAGGATCGCCCAAATCTTTATAGGCAACTGGTGGTACATCTCGTACAGACGCCAATAAATATTGGGCTTCTCTTAAGAGGGGAGAAGTCCGATGATGCGGATGCATTGGAGAGATACCGAACGATAAGCGACACCGTTTGCAAGGACTATGCGGGGGATCTGCAAAGGCTTTTCGTGCAGCAGGATGATGCAGCGTTCCATCTGTTTGTGGATTGTACTGCTGCGCGAGACGTAGAACGGGCACGCAGAGCGATGATGATCAAAGGTCGAGATTACTATAATGAGAAACTTAGACTGAATGCTATCCGAGAGGTTATAGACGCGATCGAACTTGAGCCACCTTGCGAAGCACGGGAACACGCGATTGGTGGGATTTCCTGACGTGCCGAAGTCGCCCATTCTCTGCAGTGATCCCTGGCCACATCCGGTGGTTTGCGTCGTTGGGTATCTTAGCGACTGACGCCGCAATACTTCCGGTTGCGATTTGACGTCAGAAGAGGTTGCCGCGCTTCGCTCGCAATGACGGAGTACGGGGGCGGCGAGCTGATGGCTTCGTTGTGGTCACAGGGGGCTGCGGCCCTCCTGGTTGCAACTTCAACGCCTCGCCCTTCCACGGTAACCCGCCATCGGTAAGGGCGCTACGAAGCCCGCCGGAAATTCCGAGCAGGCGCTCGGAGGTCCCAGGGTTAGCGCTTCAGCACCAAGTCCAGCAGGAGTTGCAGGTCGACGGCGGTTACTTGGCCGTCGCTGTTGAGGTCGGCGAGGGGGGTGGTGGGGGCGCGGCGGAGGGCTATGTTGACGAGGCGTTGGAGGTCGACGCTGTTGAGTTCGCCGTTGCCGTCGAGGTCGCCGGCGCGTTGGCCGGGGCGGTCGTAGAAGTTGCGGGGGTTGGTGCCGGCGGCGATCTCCACGGGGTTGGGGAAGGCGTCGTTGTCCCAGTCGAGATCGACGGCGTCGGGGAAGCCGTCGTCGTCGAGGTCGGGGGCGGCTTCGGCGGGCGGGGGATCGGTGATGGCGTCGTAGTAGCGGGGGATGCCGTTGAGGTTGGGGTCCTGGGTTTGGTAGCCGTCGGCCCAGCCGTCGCCGAGGGCGTCGGGGTCGAGTGGGTTGAGGAGGCCGTCGCCGTCCTGGTCGGTGTCTTGGCGGTCGGGAGTGCCGTCGCCGTCGGTGTCGGCGGTGTTGTAGGGGGCTTCGCCGAGGAGGCGTCCTTCGAAGAGGGTGAAGGTGCCGAGGGCGGTGGTCTCTGGCTGGGCGGGGAAGAGGTTCTGCACGGCGATGCCGGTGGGGAAGCTGGCAGCGGCGAGGAAGGTCTCGACGCCGAGCGGGCCGGTCTCGACGAGGACCAGGCTGTAGGACTGGACGGGGACCTCCAGGGCGAAGGTGGCGTCCGCCGGATCCACGGGGGCGGTGAATCGGCGGCCTTGTGCGTCGAGGAGGACGGCGGTCTTTCCGGCGAAGTTGGCGGGGAGCGTGCCGGTGATCAGGGTCATCGGGATAGCGATGGCTTGGGGCGTGCGGACGTACCAAGCGTAGGGGTCGCTCCAGAAGTTGACGACGCCGGTGATCGTGGTGGCGTTGGGCGCGTCGCCCATGAAGAGGGGGCCGACGGGACCGTCGCTTAGGCCGGGCACCGCGTCTTCGGGCAAGGCGGGGAAATCGCGCTGGCCCCAGCGGCCGGCATAGCGCAGCCACGCGGGGTTGACGTCCTCGCCCAAGCGTCCCAGCGGGACCAGTTCGAGC
>JBHEKR010000224.1:0-2675 GCA_041859365.1 Candidatus Hydrogenedentales bacterium | reverse complement strand
CTGACGAAGTATGCCGAGGCCAACAACATGCAGAAGCGCATGCTGCGCACCAGCAAGCGCCTGGCGGAATGCCGCCAGCGGCTGGGCAACACGCCCGAATTGGCGGAGGCCGAGCGTCTGCTGCACCAGGGCCAGTGCAATTGCGCCTACTGGCATGGCCAGTTTGGCGGACTCTACCTGAACCACCTGCGCACGGCCATTTATGAGCACCTCATTCGCGCGGACAAGGTGCTCGACAAGGTCGAGCAGCGGGATGGTTCCGTGCGCTCCATGGCGGTGGATTTTGACGGCGACGGACAACTGGAGCACGTGCTGGAGAATGGGGATCTTGGCGTATTTGTCAACCCGAACGACGGCGGCACAATCTTTGAAATTGATTACAAGCCCGGGAACTTCAACCTGTTGAACACCCTGACCCGCCGCGAAGAACCCTATCACGCGGGCCTGGCCCTGGAATCGGAAGAAGAGGCCGAGGGCGATGACGGTCAGGTTCGCAGTATTCATGACCACTTTCAGTCCAAGGAAAAAGGCCTGAACGCCCTGCTCTTCTACGACTCCTACCGCCGGGCAAGCCTTCGGGATCACTTTTTCACTCAGGATCTGGATATTGAGTCCCTGTACCGCAACGAAGCGGGTGAACACTCGGATTTCCCACTCAAGGCGTACACGTGTGTGGCCGAGGGAAACGATTTGGTTCTAACCGCGGATGGGCTTGTATACGAGAATGGCGAACACCCGATTCGGCTGCAAAAGCGCATCACGTTGGACACCGGTGCATCCCGGCTGAGAATTCGTTATGATATTACCCATTGTGGTTCTACCGCCTGTGACGTCCTCTTCGGATCCGAATTTTCCGTGAACTTTCTGACCGGCAGCGCACCTGACCGCTACTATCATTCCGAAGAGCGGTCGCTTGATCGCCCCATGCTGGGCGTGCGTGGCGTGGAAACAGGCCTGAAAAACTTCGCCCTGCGCGATGAATGGCAACAGCTCGAAGCAGGCTTCAGCCTCGCCGAGGCGGGAAACTTCTATTTCTTCCCGTTGGAGACGGTCAGCCAGTCCGAATGCGGATTGGAGCGGGTTCATCAGGGTAGTGTCGTGCTCGCCGCATGGCCCCTGCGTCTCGAGCCAGGTGCCAGGGTGCAGCGCGTATTCGATTTTTACGTCAAGAAAATGAATTCCTGAAATGTAGACGGCCCCCGCCATAGCGGCGCTGGCCCGGGCAGCTTTCATAGAAAAGGTAAACGCAGTATCATGCAGGATGTATCGGAAGAACTTACGGTTGTGAACAAACTGGGTATCCATGCGCGCCCCGCGGCAGCGCTGGTGCAATGCGTTCTGGTGTTCCAATCGGATGTCTATATCTCGTTTAATGGAAGCCGTGTGAATGCCAAGAGTATCATGGGCCTGTTGACACTGGCGGCGACCCAGGGGAGCCGCCTCACGGTAACCTGCAAGGGCGTCGACGCCGAGGCAACCCTGCAGGCGGTAAAAAACCTCTTCGCTTCCGGCTTTGGAGAAAACTAAGTGGAGTCTGTACTCCGCGGCATAGCTGTGTCACCTGGCATCGCCATCGGCCCCGCCATCCTGTTCGGACAGGATCGCTTCGAGATCCCCAAGTATGAGGTGAAAGATGCCTCGGAGGAACTTAAGCGTTTCGAACTGGCGGTGGAGAAGACGCGCATCTATTTGCAGAACCTCCACCGCAAGACGATTCAGGAACTTGGTGAAGGGCACGCGGATATTTTCAAGGCCCACCTGCTGGTGCTGGAAGACGTGGCCATCCTCGACGAGGTTAAGAACCGCATCACCGAGGAAAAAGTCAACGCGGAGTCCATTCTGGACGAGTTAAGTCGCCACTATGCGGCCATCCTGTCGTCCGTAGATGATGCGCGTTTTCAGGCGCGGACCGCGGATCTGCTGGACGTGATGGATCGCCTTCAGCGAAATCTGCTGGACGAGGAGCGGCCCCACCTCCGTGAATTGCCCGCACCCGGTATTCTGCTGGCCCATGATATCCCCCCTTCCGACACCGCGACCATGGACCGCAAGCACGTGCTCGGTATGGCGCTGGATTCGGGCAGTGCCACATCGCACACCGCGATCCTGGCCCGGGCTCTCGAGATCCCTGCGGTCATGGGACTGCGCCACGCGTCGCTGCTGGTCGTCCAGAGCACGCCGGTCATTGTCGACGGCAACGAGGGCCTTTTCATCGCCAACCCCTCGCCGGACACCCTCACCCACTATGAGGAGGAGCGCCGAAGACAGTTGGAGATGCGCGAAGCGCTCCGAATTTCGGCGCACACCGGTCCGTCCACCACACTGGACGGTGTATCCATTCCCGCGCTGGCGAATATCGAATTACCTTTTGAGCTGGTGCCGGAACTCCGGACGAACGCCGAAGGTATCGGCCTCTTCCGCACGGAATATCTCTTCCTCAATCGCAATACCCTTCCATCGGAAGAAGAACAATACCAGGCCTATCGCAAGGCCGCAGAGACCATGCATCCCGCGCCGGTAATTCTGCGCACCATGGATATCGGCGGCGATAAGCTGGTTTCCCATCTCCAGATCTCGAAAGAAGACAACCCGCAACTGGGCTGGCGCGCGGTGCGCTTCTGCCTGGCGCGGCCCGACATCTTTAAGGTGCAGTTGCGCGCCATACTGCGGGCCTC
>JBHEKR010000495.1:0-6698 GCA_041859365.1 Candidatus Hydrogenedentales bacterium | reverse complement strand
ACCTGTGCGAATGAGAAGGGGAGGTATACCGGTTACCCTCCCCAGACACCGCCAGGCAACCCGCGCCACGTGAGAATGCCAATGGAAATCCACAGACCACCCTGAGTAAAGTCCGGCGCCGGACAATTCCCCAACGCCCGAACTGCACCCCATACAGGCAAATCCTCGCGCAAATCCCTCCACTCGGTCCACTCGCCTACCCCGGCAGATGCCGCCCAATCATCGCGCCGATGGCCTTGTCAACGGCCTCGAACGCTGTGTCGCCCCCCGCGTTCGTAACCGCAAAGAAGGCCATGTCCTTCTCCGGCGCGATCCACACCGTCGCAAACCACAGCGTGTTGCTGCCCCCATGGGTGAGCGCCCGGCCCCCCGCCCAATCGCGCTCCGTGATGATCCAGCCCATACCATAGTCCCAGCCGGGCAACGGCGCGTGCAGCGTCTTGAAGGTCTCCGCCGAGACAATTCCGTCCTGCCCCTGCGCGCCCTTGAGGTGCGCGGCAACAAAGCGCGCGTAATCCTCCAGTGTAGTGTGCACCGTTCCCGCCGGACCCAGCACCGGTGCATTGTCCGCATTGCGCTCGGCGGGGTCCTTGGGCGTCCAGCCGAGGAATCCGCGCTCATGTCCCCAGGGCGAACCCGGCTTCCTGGGCGCACCAAAGCCCGTATCTTTCATACCAAGTGGCCCGAACAACTTCTCCTGCATCAGCACCTCCCAGCGCTTTCCCGCGACCACCTCCATCATCGCCCCCGCCACCACATAGCCCGCATTGCTATAGGCGTAAACACCCCGCTGACCCTCCGGTGGCGTCCGCAGTATCTGCGCCACGCAGGCCACGCGATCTTCCGGTGCGGAAAACCAGTTAATGTTCGCGGCAATTCCGCTCGTGTGGTGAAGGAGCATCGCCAGCGTCGTATCCCGGTGCCCCCCGTCCATGTCCGGCGCGGCGTTGCCCAGCACTTCACCGACGGTTGAATCCCATTCCAGGAGCCCCTCCTCCACCAGCATCCCGGCCACCGTCGCGGTCATCGCCTTGGTGTTCGACCCCAAGTGCCACTGCGCGTCGTCCAGAACCGGCGTACGTCCATTCATCGTACACGTGCCGACGGTCGCCCGCTCTACAATCGCGCCGTCGCGCAAGGAGAAAGCGGCCAGCGCGGGAAGCTTGTTCGAGGCGCGAATGCCCTCGATAGCCTGGGCAAGAGGCTCCCCGCCCTCGGGGCCATCCTCTCTGTTGGATGGTGCGCGGACTTCGTCCGGCGCTTGCTCAGCGCGTTGTCGGGCCTGAGCCGCTTCCCTGATGGCCTGGCGGTTCGCCCGTGTCATGGGGACATCCCTGAGGGTCTCGGATTCGCCTGAGGTCAGCGATTCAACCACCAAAGTGACTTCGTCGCCCGGCGCATGCCCCATAATCATGAGCACCTCCACGAGGTCTTCCTCGAATCGCTTCTGCCACTTGTCCCCATAGGTCCGCTGGCAGAATGCGACAATCTCGGAAGTCGGAACATCGTCCATCGAGATGAGTTTAAACCACGCGTCGCCAATCTGAACTTCCGGCTGGGATTCCTCCCAGCGCACGGCAGCGAAGGGAGATGCTTTCGGATAGCCATCCTCGTGGACCGCCAGGTAAAGAAAGATCCCGACGCCAGTCAACAGAAGCACCAGTGCGCACAAATTTCCCACAAGCATTCGTCGCGGCGAGCACGTGACACATCTTTCCCCCATGAGTATGGGAAACGCGCCACTCACCTCGCCCGTCGACTCCTCGCAGAGACCGGCAAGCAGCATGACCAATTCCTCGCGGCGCGGTTCAAGCTGCTTACGCACCGCATATTGATTCAGGAAGTAGATGAGCGTGTACACGGCCAGAACAATCGCAAAAACTGGAAGCGCTGCGCCCATGGCTTCTCCCCAGCTCCTCGATACCTGCCACACGACATGACCACAAAATGCCAGGAGTGGAATAAGAAGCGGGAGCAGATACCACCACATCACATTTCGCAGCAGCCAGATTTGGTGCTCAACTTGCGTCAGAGACTCTTTCGCACTACTCAGGAGTGAATCATCCTGCCACTTCCGCTTCTGCGGGTGACGCAGCCGATCTACGACAATAAACCCGCTGACCCAAATCAGTGCCGGCACCGTGAGATACCACGTCCATGGCTCCGAGAATCTGATTCCCAGATAGAGCCAAAGCGGAATCATCAGAATGGCGATGCCTGCTTCACGATAGTCGCGCAGAAGGATCATCGCGCGAAAACTCTCTTGATTCCGCCGCACTTTCTGAAGCAGCAAGTCGGAATCCACCGTCACCCGCGTCTGGTCCGACTCCGCCCGCCAGGCCTGTTGATATTCGTCAGGACTCATGGGATCCACCTGTCATCAGTTCACCTAGCGCCTTTTTCGCGCGGTTCAATTTCACGCCCACATTGCTCTCGGAAATACCCAATACATCCGCCATCTCGCGATAGCTCAGTTCGTCGAGGTACAACAGCACCAGTGCCGCATCGGCCTTGGGCAATTGCTGAATCGCGCTGTAAAGTCGTCCCACCGTCTCGCGCTGCTGGGCCTGCTCCGCACTTCCCGCCCCTTCCGCCGCGATGAACTGCACATTCAGCAACGGTTGCTGACTTGCTCGGCGCGCCTTGTCCTTCCTTTGCCAGTTCATCGCCGTGTGCAGCGCCACGCGATAGAACCACGTCGCCGCGCTGGAACGCTGCTCGAAGTTCGGCAACGACCGCCACGCCTCCAGGAGAATCTCTTGCGCCAGGTCCTGACACTCCTCGTGCGTAAGGGTGTACGCACGCGCTACCTTCACGACCGAAGCGCCATGCGCGTCCAGCCAGGTCATGAACAGCGATTTTTGATCTTCGTCCAGCAATGCCATTCCCTCGATTGACTATATTGGTAACGCGAAGAAACGTTTCCTTACAGCACGAGGGAAGAATAAGGGAAGGCGAGGTTGGCGAACACCTTTGCGTCTCCGCGCCTTTGCGTGACCATACATCAAAATTTGCTCACGCAAAGCCGCGAAGGCGCAAAGGAAGTTGGGATGCAACCTCAATTTGGCCCCGCCTTGATTGCAGGGGGGAATCAAGATCGCAGAGTACTTCCCTACCTATTTCTTCTTCGTGCCCTTCGTTTCTTCGTGGTGAAAAGTCAGGTTTTGACCGGAGGCTGCCCTGTGCATTTCGTGGCGATGCACTTCTGATTGCAAGCGCCAAAAAAACTCGCCCCTCCGCTGTGCCGATGCCAGCGGAGGGGCGCTTGGAAATGCAGTACGCGCGGTGGCCTACTTAAACGAGCAGACATACTCCGCAATACCGGACTCAACCGTAATATCGAAAGACGACTTCGCGGGCACATCGAAGTACGTGCCCGCGGCGTAAGCCGTCGCCTCGGCTTCGCCCTTCACCTGGGCCGTGCACGTACCGGCGATGATGTCCATCCGCTCGGCCGCGTCCGTGTTAAAGGTGTAGGTGCCGGGGTAGATCAGCCCCGTGGACTTCTTTGTTCCATCGGGAAACAAGATGGAGTGGCTCACCACCTTGCCATCAAAGTAAACATTGGCCTTGCAGACAATACTGACACCATCAAACTGACTGGGAACGTGTTCAGACATAGGACTTCCTTCATAACGCAAAAGCGGGTTGGGTTGTTGAGTCGGGAATTATAGCCGGTCGCGGGGGCGCGTACCAGATTTTTCCCAACCGAATCGGAGGCCCCAGACGCCGGCTCGGGTCCGCGGCGGAGACGTTACTGTGAGAAACTCACAACTCCCTTGACATCGCCCTCGACTTGTGAAATACTCACAGCAAAGACAGGAGGCAGGCCCGTGGAAGACATGAATCGCAACGAATTGGAAGCCCTTCGTATTCTCTGGGCGCGTGGTGAACAGAAACCCGGTGAAATCGAGGCGGAATTTTCATGGCCCATCGACAACGGCACCCTGCGATCGGTGCTGCGCGTGCTGATGGAGAAGGACCTGGTCACGCGGCGCCGAGACGGTCGCGCCTTCTACTACACCGCCCGAAAGTCCCGCGAGGGAATGCTGGCGGGGTTGACGCGCCAACTGGCCCACGTATTTTCCGGAGGATCCACAGCCGGTCTCATCGCGCAACTCATCAAGACTGAGAATCTGGCCCCGAAAGAGCTGGCGGAATTACGGCGACTGGCCCGCGGCGAAAGTAAAGCCACCTCGGACAGCCAACGGCGAAAGGGCGCGAAATGAACGCGCTGACGGAGTTTCTCATCGGGTTGCCGTTCGTCGGTGCCGTGTTGGTCAAGGTCACGGTGCTGCTGGCGGCCGCATGGCTGGTTCATCTCGCACTTTGGCGGCGAAACGCACGGTGGCGGGTGTTGCTTTGGCGGAGCGTAATGTTGGGTGTATTGGCCCTGCCACTCGCAGAGTTCGCTTTACCCGCCGTGGATATCGCATTGCATAACGAGGCCGCGCCATCCACAACTCCAACTGTGCCTGCATTCGAGGCCCCTATCGAACAGTTTTTAGACACTCGGCAGTCGAGTATCACGGCTTCCGCGATGGAAAGCTTCACACCGTTCGACGCCTCCCCACCGTTCTCCGCAGGTGCGTGGCTCTCCCCAAACGCCCTGTCGCTCGTGCTGATTCTCTGGGGAGCAGGCGCACTTCTGTCCCTCCTCCAGATGGCACGCGGCTGGATGCGCGTTCAAGCAGCACTCCGCCTTTCGACAGCCGCGCCAGGGACCATAGCGGATTGCGCTCTCGAAGTTGCGCAGCGGCTGAGTGTTCGGCGCCCCGTAATGCTGCGCGTGCTGCCTGCCCTCGGCTCCCCTTTTCTCACGGGCATGCTACGGCCGGTCATCGTGCTGTCTGATCGGACCTCGGGCGAGCGTGACGCGGTGCGGGTGCGAGCCATACTCGCCCACGAACTGGCGCATGTGAAATCGCGCGACACCTTTTGGATGGGCTTTGCCCGCCTCCTGTCCTCCCTGCTCTGGTTTCATCCGCTGCAATGGGGCCTGCGGTCTGCCCACGGCTCGGTTTGCGAGGAGGTCTGCGATGGCGTGGCGGCGGACCTCGTGGGCGGCGCAGAGCCCTACGCCCGCGCCCTTGCCCAGGAAGCGCTCGCGGTTCACGCCGCCGCCGCGCCCGGCGGCGTGCCCATGCTGGGGAGCGCCGAGATCATGCATCGGCTGTATCGGTTGCGGCAGGGCATTCGCGCAAACGCGCTGGACTGGCACTGGGTGGCCGTCGCGTCGGTCGCGGGCATCACTCTCCTGGCGACCCTGGGAAGCCTTCGACTGGTGCAGGAGCCTCCGGAAGTTTTCGGCGCAGAAACTGACACGCGGTCGGACCACTCCCCCGCCATCGAGGTGAACCTCGCTAAGGATCCCCCAATCGCAACATTGCCAGGCCTGGAAGTCGAACTGCTCGGCGTGGTCGGTGCGGAGCCGACACTCATTGCCGCGGACGGACGCCAGGTGAAGCCCGGAGAGTGGGGTAACGCGGCTGAAAAAGTGGTCGCCTCCTATTGGAGCAACCTCTTGATACAACAGATGGCGGGCCAACGGCGCGGCACAAACGCGGGCTTTCTCTTTCGCCTTCACCCGCCCTCGCCTGCGAATACCGCGATTGAGTTGAGCGGCGTCACGCCGGACATAGAGAGTCTCGACAGAACGAACATTGTAAACTTGGCCAACGAGTCCGGCGCGGCCTCCGCGGATCACTACGTGATCGCGGAGTCCTGGACGGACCTCGACCTGGAACTCCCCGATCATCTGGGACTCCGAAGTGATTTTTCCGGGGAAGGCGGATCCAACCTTTACGCCATCCATTGGAATAACGTGCCGATGGTGGAAAACACAAACGCGCGCTTCCGCAGCCCTCGCTTCAGCAGCGCGGACATCATCGCCGTCAGCTACGAGGTGGACGGTGAACCCTGGTGGCCGCACTTCCAAGAGGTCTACGCACCGCATGACGGAGCGATCATTCGCTTTATCAAACAACCGAGAGACCCTGTGGCACAGGACTTCGTTGCAAGAAACCGTAATGGCGGCAATGCTATGCCCGACGTGATCACACTGAGGTGGGATCGTTTCCTGGCAGGGTGGCCTGGAGGACCGGTCGCGCGTGAGAAAGACGTGCTGGCTACCTTAAACTTCAGCTTCAATGGAGGCGAAGGCTCTTCGCTTCGAACGCTACCAGTGGAGCTCACGGAATTGACGCCGGCCGATATTCAAGTGGCGGACAGTGTGCCTGACATTGTAATAAATGGCGATTGGAGCATTGTTGAGGACGCCCCGCTCGAAGATAGAATGAAGGCCCTCGAAACTATCCTCAGCGAGGAGGCGGGGACGCCTATACACTTTGAAAGCCCGGATACCGATCAAATTGTCGTCGTAGCGCGCGGCACGTTCTCCTTTCAGCCCATATCAGACCCGCCCGAGGAGAAGGGAATTTACATCTATGGCGGAAACAACGCCGACGGCGGGCACTACAACTATGGTGCCGCGAATCACCTGAATGAGGTGTTCGAACTTTTTTCATCGGGGACGCATGTGCCGGTTCTCAATGAAGTGAAGCAACCTGACACTGTCCAAGTACCTTTCGCCTATTTCATGCGTTCCGCCAGAATGGCGCACGGCGAGGCCGCGACGCCCGAGGGTCGCAAGAAGCTGGATCAAATCCTCATCCATCTCGCCGCGCAAACGGGCCTGG
>JBHEKR010000462.1:0-19422 GCA_041859365.1 Candidatus Hydrogenedentales bacterium | reverse complement strand
CCTTGCCCTTGTCGTGGCAGTTGGTAACGCCCTTGGTGCCGACGAGGTGCTCGGACACGTCCTGGGTGCATTCGCTGTGCCAGTGGCGGGACATGCTGAGTACGTGGACGCCGTTGGCGTATTCATAGTCGCAGGAGAAGTTATCCCACAGATCGCCGTAGGTTTCGGGGTCTTCCAAGTGCTTCCAGGCGCGGCCGCCGGAGGCCACGACGCGGACGGGGGTGCCAAGGCCCCAGTTAATGATGTCGAGGTTGTGGATGTGCTGCTCCACGATGTTGTCGCCGCAGACCCAGCAGTGGGCGTACCAGTTGCGGATGCGGGTTTCGAGATCGCTCCATTCGGGCTTACGCTTGTGGGCGAAGGGCAGGGTGCCGTTCCAGTAGGCGCGCCCGGTGAGGATCTCGCCGATGGCGCCGTCCTGAACCTGCTTCATGGTTTCGACGTAGGACTTCTGGTGGCGGCGCTGGAGGCCGGTGACGAGGCAGAGCTTCTTCTCTTCGGCGAGCTTGGCGGCGGCGATGAACTGGCGCACGCCGGTGGGGTCAACCGCGATGGGCTTCTCGGTGAAGATGTGCTTGCCGGCGTTGACGGCGGCCTCGATGTGTTTGGGGCGGATGTAGGGGGTGGTGGCGTGAATGATCATGTCCACGTCGGTCTTCAGCAGTTCCAGGTAGGCGTCCGGGCCGACGAAGCACATTTCATCGGTCACGTCGACCTGGGAGCTCACCTGGGGGTTGGCGTGTCCGCTGAGGGTCTTGCGGGAATTGTCCAGGCGATCCTGGAAGAGATCGGCCATGGCCACGAGCTTCATGTTCTTGTTGCCGGTGAGGTTGTCCACCGCCGCGCCCGTGCCGCGCCCGCCGCAGCCGATGAGGCCGATCTTGATGGTTTCACCGTTGTTTTCCGCGATGCCGGTCTTGGCGGCAAGAATCGCGAAGCCCGCGGCGGCGCTGGTCTGGGCGAAATTTCTGCGGGACATGCCCGATGCAGGTTTCTCTGACATGAGGTCCTCTCCTTTGGTCTGACGTGTGGGGTTGTTTGGTGCGGTCAATGCACAGCGCTGACCAGCATAGCATATTTGCGGGGGAATTCAATGTGGCGGATATGCGCGCCGAATCCAGTGGACCAAGTGGACAGCGTGGACGAAGTGGACCATTTTCCTTGGCGGTCATTAAAGGTCCACCTCGTCCACTGGGTCCAACTTGTCCACTCCGTCCACTTTCACCGACGATTTACAGCGCCACCTCCAGCGTCTTCTCCGATTTCAGGTTCTTCAACAATTCTTCCTTGCTGCGGTAGACCGGCTTGAAGGTGCGGTTGCTGAAGAGTTTCTCGCCCTGATCCATGTAGTGGGGCGAGGCGGGGTCGCCGCTCTGGCCCCAGGGGATGCAACTGTAGGATTCGATGCCGTCCTTGTGCATGAACATGAGCAGCATGGCCATGGAGCCCTTGTAGGCCCGGTATTTGCCGCTGCCTTCGGGGGTTTCGCGCACGCCAATACTCATGAGGGTGCGAAGGCTCTTGTCGTTCTCGCCGCGTCCGAAATCGGCGCCGGAGGTAGGCACGAACTTCTCGCCGCGGCCGACTTCAATCATGTCGCCCCAGGTGATGTCCGTCTTGCCGTAGAGCTTGATCATGGTTTCCCGTGCGGTGTCGAAAGCCTTCTTCAGCGCGAGGTATTCCTCCACGGACAGGTCTTTCCCGGCATTAACCTTGAGGGGATCCGCCACCTGAAAGGCCTCCATGCGGAAATAGCGCATGAGGGGCGCGGCGTTGCTTTCTTTTACAAAGCGACCGTCCCAGTTGAGGAGGCGGTCGAAATCGGTCTTGAAGGCGGGATCTTCCAGCGCCTTCTTGGCGGAGCCCATGGCCATTTTCTTGAGGGTCTTCTTCCAGCCCTCGCGATAAGGGTCGGTCACGTCGAAGGCGAGGTCCATGGCTTCTTCCTTCGTGAGGCTGTCATCAGCGGCCAGGGCCTGGAGGGCGCGGTCGCCCCGGCTGTTGCGGGAATCCCAGCTTACATTGTAGATGTAGCTCGGATACTTGTCCGGGGTCAGGGGCGAGTTTTCCATCATGAATTCGGGGCTTATGTTGCAGTTCTGCATATAGCCCTGCTCGGGATTCTTGATCTGGACCAGGTCCTTGGCGTCGTGGATGCCGAGCCACTTGGTCTTGGAGGTGTTGCCGGGAACCGGCGCGCCCCAGTTGTAGCCCTCGGGACGGATGGGCACGCGACCGGTGCGGATGTAGGCGATGTTGCCGTCGCGATCCGCCGACATCAGATTCTGTTCCATGTACTGGTTCATCGAGAGTCCCTCCATGAACTCGTCCACATTCTTCGCCTGGAGGCACTTGTAGCCCTGTTCCAGGAGGAGGGTCTCTTCCAGGTAGGGCGTGGCGCCCACGAGGATGGTCTGCTTCTCAAGATTGGGCTCGGCGAAGGCCGGTCCGAGGATGGTGGTGTAGGTGGGCATGGTTACCGGCGCGCCATCCTTCACGTTGATGGTAACGGCGCCGAGTTCCGCGTTCAGCCATTCCCCGTCGTATTCATACTGGAGGGGATTCGCGGGATTAAGCTTCATGGCGTAGACGTCGGCGGTGTCGGGGCCGCCCGTGGTGGGCGCCCAGCCGAAGTGCTCGGTGTGGCCGTAGGCCAGCAGGAAGGTGCCCACGAGGAAATAGCCGTGCTGCTCGCTGAGGGAATCGCCGTAGACGTTGGCCTCGTAGAACACGGACATGCCCTGCCAGGTGAGGTGGGGATCGGTGAGGAGGATGGCGCAGTCCTCGGTGCTGCGGGCGGGCGATACCGACCATTCGTTAGAACCCCAGCCAAGGGTATTCCCTTCCTGATTCATTTCATCGCGCACGGTGCCCAGGGGCCAATTCAGGATCATGGCGCGCATGATGGCGAGGGAGTGCCAGGGCTTGAGGTCGAGGGCAAAGGGCGACTTGCGATCCGGGTGCTCCGCCAAATAGGCCTGTACCCCGGCCACGTAGGCGGCGGCCATTGCCTTGACGGGTTCCGAGGCCGAGGGCCAGAAGGCCTCACAGCGCTTTTCGTTGCCGACCATCTGCATGACGTAGTCGGACTCTATGTGGTCTTTACCGAGGACTTCGGCCATGCGGCCCACGGCCTGGCGGACGTTGAGGTAGAGGTCGTCGAGGCGGTCTTCGGCCTGGGCATAGCCGAGGCCATAGGCGGCTTCGGCGTCGGTGCCGCCATAGATGTAGGGCGTGCCCCAGGTATCGCGGTAGATGGTGGCGGCGCCGGCGTGGGCGCTCTGGAGCAGGGCTGCCAGACCAAGGGCCAGCAGGAGGGCCAGCGGATTTTTTTGCATATGGGGTTTCCTTTGGTGGTGAGAGATTTTATGGGTCTTATGGGTTCATAACGACCCATTATTCGATCACGAGCGTGTTTCGTTAATCCTTATTCATCGCCCGCACTTAC
The DNA here is from genome assembly GCA_041859365.1 of Candidatus Hydrogenedentales bacterium. Lineage (GTDB taxonomy): Bacteria > Hydrogenedentota > Hydrogenedentia > Hydrogenedentales > JAEUWI01 > JAEUWI01. Next base: position 15,974 of record JBHEKR010000462.1, on the reverse strand, counting down.
CGGGTAGCCGGCATTTTTCCAGCCGCCGAAGCCGCCGATCATGGAGACGACCTGGGTGTAGCCCATGCGCTGGAGGGACTCTGCGGCCAGGGCCGAACGGGAGCCGCCGCCGCAGTACAGCACGACAGGGGTGCTGGTGTCGGGGACCGCTTTTTCGATGTCTCGCTCGATCACGCCTTTGCCGATGTGGATCGCGCCCGAGGCGTGGGCGGTGACCCATTCGCGATCTTCGCGCACGTCAATGAGGGCTAGGCCTTCGCCCTGATCGAGGCGGGCTTTCACTTCTTCCACGGTTTGCTCCTGGACGCGGGTCTTGGCGTGGTCTACGATATCTGAAAAACGGCTCATGCGATTGCTCCTCCGGTCGGGTCCAAAAAATTGTCGAAGGGTAGTATAGCCGATGACGCCACGGGACTGTCCTGAACGCAAGGGCCCGAAAACATCGGACCAACGCCACAGGACAATCAGGCCATTGCCCTGCGGCAAAGCCAACGGCGCGTTCGGGACCGTCCCGCGCTTTGAAAACGGGGGACAGTACCGCACGCGTGGCTGGTCTTCCTACTCGGGAACGTTCGTGGAGTCTGGGTCGCCGACGCGAATCGAGCGTTCCTGCGTGCAGGACGGTCCTCTTGGAGACACTGGAAATGCCGGGGAGGTTTCAGGTTCAATAGCCGACGGGCTGTGCATTGCCGCAGTAGTGGAGTAACCAGGGAGATTTGGGCCAGTGGTTGGATTTGGAAGTGCGCCGCGCCAGGCGTTGACGTGGCTTTGGGCTCTGGTTGCATGTGCGGCGCTGGCGGGTGGCGGGGGCGCCTGGGCGGAGATGGCGTGGAAGGATCTTCCCCCCCTGCCCGTTCCGGTGTCGGGCCATTTTTCAGGGACGCACCATGGCGCCCTGATTGTGGCGGGCGGCTCCAATTTTCCCGTGTCGCCTTTTCAGGGCGGTGAAAAGCAGTGGCTGGACCGGATCTATGTGCTGGAACCCGGCGCGGAAGCGTGGATCGACGCGGGGCAACTGCCCCAGCCTCGGGCCTACGGCGGGGCGGTGTCCACACCCGAGGGACTGTTTCTTCTCGGAGGTACCGATGGCCAGGTCTGCTTCGACAGCGTGCTCCGGCTCGCGTGGGAAGGCGGCGCCCTCGCCATTCATCCGGCGGGCACGATGCCTGCGCCCCTGGCCTTTCACGGGGCGGCGCTGGTGGCGAAATCCATCTATCTGACGGGCGGGCAGTCGGATCCGAAAGCCACGGAAGCGCTGAACCGGACCTGGTCGTGGGCGTACGGGTCGTCGGACGCGGCCTGGGCGGAGGTCGAGACGCTGCCCGGCGGATCGCGAATGTTGCCCGTGGTGGTGAGCCGGGACGACAGCCTTTATGTTTTCAGCGGCGCGTCGCTCTTCCGGAAAGACGATGGTACGCCGGGTCGGGTATTTCTGAATGATGGCTACCGCTACACACCGGGCAAGGGCTGGAAGGCCCTTACGGGCCCGCCCGTTCCCCTGGTGGCGGCGCCGGCGCTGCCCTGGGGTCAGGCGCATATCTTTGTCAGCAGTGGGGACGACGGGAAGCTCTTCGAACAGTCGGCACAACTGGGCGACAAGCATCCTGGATTTCCGGGTACGATCTGGGCCTACCACACCATCACGGACACGTGGGTGGAGAAGGGCACGGTTCCCCGGCCCACGGTGACGACCCAGGCGGTGCTCTGGGGGGATGGGATGGTGATCCCCGGCGGCGAGGATCGCCCGGGCCACCGGACGACGGCGGTCCTTTCGGGCGCGCCGGTCGCCATCACGAAAATCCTGGGCTGGCTCGACTATAGCGCCCTGGGGCTATATTTCGCCGCGCTGGTCTCCATCGGCATCTATTGCTCGCGCCGTGAGGCCAATACGGAGGTCTATTTCCTTGGCGGCGGTCGGATCCCATGGTGGGCTCTGGGCATCAGTATTTTCGGCACTTCCCTCAGTTCCATCACGTACCTGGCGATTCCGGCGAATGCCTACGCGACGAACTGGGTCGGCTTTCTCAGCAACACGTGCATTGTGCTCGTGGCGCCCTTCGTAGTCTGGCTCTATGTGCCCCGATACCGCCGCGCGAATGTCCCCACGGCCTACACCTACCTGGAGCAGCGCTTTAATCTGGCGGTGCGGATCTATGGCAGCCTGGTTTTCATGCTCTTCCAGTTCGGTCGCATGGCGATCGTGCTGTATCTGCCCGCCATTACGCTTTCGGCGTCCACGGGCCTGAGCATCGAGATCTGTATCCTGGCGACGGGCGTGCTGGCTACTTTCTACACCATGCTCGGCGGGATTGAGGCGGTGATCTGGACGGATGTGGTCCAATCGATCGTGCTCTTGTCCGGCGCCGTGCTGGCGCTCTATCTGGTGGCCACCAACATCGAAGGCGGTGTACCCGCCGCCTTTGCGACGGCCATCGAGAACGACAAGTTCCATACCTTCAACTGGACCTGGGATATGACGACCACGGCGGTGTGGGTCTGTATTCTCGGCAATTTCTTTGCGATGTTCTATCCTTACACGGCGGACCAGACCATGGTGCAGCGCTATCTCAGCGCGCGCAACGAGAACGACGCCAAACGAGCGGTGTGGGTGAACGCCGCGCTCACCATCCCCGTTTCCGTGATCTTTTTCGGGCTGGGCACGGCCCTCTTCGTCTATTTCAAACACCACCCGGAACAAATGGATCCCACCCTGAAAAACGACGCGATCCTGCCGGTATTCGTCATGGCCATGTTTCCGGCGGGGATGAAGGGCGTGCTGATCTCCGGCGTGTTCGCGGCGGCCATGTCCTCTCTGGACAGCAGCATGAACAGCATGGCCTCGGTGCTGGTGAATGATTACTACCGCCGTTTCAAAGGCGAGGTGAGCGAGGTGAAAGCGCTTGGCATCGCGCGTGGACTTACGGTAATTCTGGGCGGTCTGGGAACCGGCGCGGCATGGTATCTGGCCGGCACCCAGGCGACCTCGCTTTTTGACACCTATATGAAGCTGCTCGGCATGGCGGGCGGCGGTCTGGCGGGGGTCGTGGCGCTGGGGATGTTCACCAAGCGGGCCAGTGGCTGGGGCGTCCTCGTCGGCGCGGCGGTGAGCGCGATGGCGGTGTATTATGTGAATGCCAATAACCTCACCCACTTCTACCTCCACGGCATGATCGGCTTCCTCGTTTCCTTTGGCGTGGGCTATGCGGTGAGTCTGCTGGCGCCCCGCCGGGCGGCGGGTGCGGGCTAAAGTCGGCGGCACCCGGAACCGACCCCTGGAGCAAAATTCCATTTCTCGCGTTTGAATCCGCTATACTGTTGGAAACCTGAACCAGAGAGAAATTATGACATTTGAGGAATTTGAGGATCTCGATCCGCGCTGCCTGCGCGTATTGAAGCAGATGGGGATAGAAGTCCCCACCCCCGTACAGGAGCAGGCGCTCCCTATTGTGCTTACCGGGAAAGACCTGGTGGCCACCGCTCAGACCGGTACCGGCAAGACGCTGGCCTTCGCCCTTCCCGCCCTTTCGCGGCTGGCGAAGGAGAAGGAATCGCGCAACCGCATGCTGGTGCTGGTCCCGACGCGGGAACTGGCGGTGCAGGTGGAGTCGGTGATTGCGGGGCTCTGCAAGGCGCTTCACATGCACAGCGCGCTGATCTATGGCGGCGTGGGCTTTGGCGGCCAGATCGCGGACCTGAAGCGGGGCTGCGATGTCATCGTGGCCACGCCGGGCCGACTGCTGGATCACATGAGCCGGGGCGCCATTAAGTTCGAAAATCTTGAAATACTGGTATTTGACGAGGCGGACCGCATGCTGGATATGGGCTTTTTGCCCGACATCAAGCGGATTCTGGCCAAATTGCCCGCCAACCGACAAACCCTGATGTTTTCGGCGACCTTTGCGCCCGAGCTGGCGCGTCTGACCCGCAGTATGATGCGGGATCCGGGCCGGATTGAAGTCGGGGCGATTTCCATGCCGGTGGACAAGGTGCGCCAGTTGGTGATCCCGGTGCGCCAGGAAGACAAGTCAAAAATCCTGATGGAAATCCTGAAAGAAGAGCAGATCGACACGGCGATTATCTTCCTGCGGACGAAAATCCGTACGGAGCGCGTGACGAAGCTCTTGAAGACGAACGGTTTCAAGGCGGCGGCCATTCACGGGGACCTGTCCCAGGTTATCCGCCAGAAATCGTTAGAAGGGTTCCGGAGTGGTAAGTACGAGTTGCTGGTGGCGACGGATGTGGCGGCGCGCGGCTTGGATATTGACGACATCAGCCACGTGATCAACTATGATATTCCAGAGAATCCGGACGACTACGTGCACCGCATTGGCCGGACGGCCCGGGCGGAGAAAGAGGGCGACGCGATCACTTTTGTGACTCCGACCGATCATTCGGCGCTCGGGGAAATCGAAAAGACGCTGGGCCGGAATCTCCCTCGGAAAGAGTATGAGGGGGCGCCGAATGTGCTGACCCTGTGGCGTCCGGCGGGCGCCAAGCGGGAGGGGCTTCCCGCGACCCGGGCCCGTAAGGGTCGGAGTCTTATGCGCCGCCGCTAGGGTGGTCGTGCGGCATGCCGGGGATATGCCCGGTATGCCGGTTGAGTGCAGGCGGAGCCCCAGGCCGGGCAGTCCGGCTCCGGACCTGAATTGGTTTTGAGAGCCCGATTTGATATAATGCGCCCGGCCAAACGGGCACTTCTCTAAGTCCTTAAAATTACGTGTCTTAGGGTGTTTCTTGCCCTCCCACAGCGCCCGATGGGCGTCTGCCATGATTACGATACTCACCGTGAGGTTCGATATAGAATGAAATTCTGGCATTTAATACCAGGCCTGTTCTCCCATGATATGGCGATTGATCTGGGCACCGCCAATACGCTCGTCTACGTCAAGGGACAGGGCATCGTTCTGTGTGAACCATCGGTGGTGGCGATTAACACGAAGACGGGCAAGCCCCGCGCCGTGGGCAACGAAGCCAAGAATATGATCGGCCGCACACCGGGCAATATTATTGCCATTCGTCCCATGAAAGACGGCGTAATCGCGGACTTCGAGATTACCCAGGAGATGCTGCGGCACTTCATCCAGAAAGTGCACAACCGCAGTCGGTTGGTGTGGCCCCGCGTGGCGATCAGTGTCCCGTCGGGGATTACGGAGGTGGAGAAGCGCGCGGTTATCGACAGTGCGATGAAGGCGGGCGCGAAGAAGGTCTACATTATTGAAGAGCCCATGGCGGCGGCGATTGGCGCGGGTCTCCCGGTGCACGAGCCCCAGGGCTGCATGGTGGTGGATATCGGGGGTGGCACGACGGAAGTGGCCGTGATCTCCCTGGGCGGCATTGTGTTCGCCAAGTCGGTCCGCGTCGCGGGCGACGATATGGACCAGGCGATCATTCAGCACCTGAAGCGGACCTACAATATGGTGGTGGGCGAGCGGACGGCGGAAGATATCAAGATCGCAATCGGTTCGGCTTTCCCGCTGAAAGACGAGCTGGAAATGCAGGTCAAGGGCCGGGACCAGGTCATGGGCCTGCCGAAAATTATAACCATCACCTCCGAAGAAATCCGGGAGTCCCTCCGGGAACCGGTCAGCGCCATGGTGGACGCGGTCCGCGTGACGCTGGAGCGCACGCCGCCGGAGCTTTCGGCGGATATTGTCGATCGCGGTGTGGTGCTTGCGGGCGGGGGCGCCAACCTCCGCGGACTGGACCAGTTGCTGGCGAAGGAAACGGGCCTGCACGTTTCGGTGGCCGAAGATCCCCTCACGGCCGTCGTGCTCGGCACGGGTAAATTCCTGGAAGAACTCAAGAATTATCCGGACGAGGAGATGTAACGGAGAGCCCCGCTTGAATCTCACCCGTTATCTTTCGACACACCGCCCGGAGGTAATTCTGGCGGTTCTGTGTTTATCCTCGCTCATATCGCTCTTCACGGGCACCTCTTCGAGCTTCATCCAGCGCGGCCTGAGCCGTGTTGTCAGCATTTCGGGCTACCCGGTGCTGGTGGCGCGCACCGGGGTGGAAGAGGCGTTCCACTACGCCTTTGACTCGGTCACGAGCTACAACGCTCTGCGCAAGGATAGTGAAAATCTCCGGGGAGTCCAGACCCGCCTCCAGACCGTGCTTGCGGTGGAGGAGGAACTTGCGGCGGAAAACCGGCGCCTGCGGAGCATGCTTGATTTCGCCCGAGCCGAGCCGCGCCTGACCCAGGTGCCCGCACGGGTGATAGGCAGCTTCCGGGGGATGCTGACCATTAACCGGGGGCGGGTGCACGGCATCCAGCCGAGGATGGCGGTGATCACGGAACGGGGCGTGGTGGGCATGGTGACGGACGTGCAGGATCTTTCGGCGAGCGTGGCCACGGTGCACCACCGGGACTGCCGGATTCCCGCCATGGTCCATCGCAACCGGATCCGGGCTTATGACGGGGTGGTCAAAGCCAACGGAACCGACTATAATTACATTTGCACCATGGACTTCATCGATATGAAGAACGATGTCCGTCAGGGGGACATCGTGGTGACGAGTCCCGAGAGCCAGTTCTTCCCCGCCGGTCTTCCGGTGGGCACGGTTACGGTGGTGCGTGAAACGGGCGGTGCGCTCTGGCGTTGGGTCGAGTTGGAGCCCGCGGTCGATCCCTATGTGCTGGACGAGGTCTTTGTGGTGATACGTTATGTACCGGAGGAAGAGTTTTTTACGGGTCCTGGAACGCAGGACGCGTATCGCTCGGCCACATCGCTGGCCCCCGCCCTCCCCGATGACCGCCCGATCCAGGAGCGCTTTGCCCCATGATGGCGGCCTCGCCCTATTCAGATCTTTCCGGCGTCCGTCGCCGAAGCCCGCGTCTTATTTGCATTAAGAACGGCAAGAGACTGCGGAAGTATGGAAGAGATTCCGGGAACATGGACCGGGGGCTTTCCAGCCCCCGAGTTCGGGCAACACAGTTGTACGGGAAATCGGTCTTAGAACGAGTGATGATGCGCGTGGCGCAAAAAGGGGGGCTGGAAAGCCCCCGCTCCATAGGTTCGGCACTCCTTGATACTGCGACATTCTTAATAGAACTGCCCTACCGAAATCTGCGGGAGCCCGTGACGCGCCATGCTGCATAATCTCCTATGGTTGGTCACAGTGGTCGTCATGGCCCTGGTGCAGACGACGTGGCCGGATTTTCTGACGCTTCAAGGCCGGACGCCGGACCTTACGCTGATTCTGGTGGTGTACTTCGCCATTGTTGAAGGTGAAGAGCGGGCCATGTTTACCGGCGCGGTGGGCGGCCTCTATCAGGACGTGGCGAGCAAGGTGGACCTGGGTCACAATATTTTGTGCCTGGCGCTGATCGCGTATGCGGTGGGGCGGCTATCCACGCGGCTGGTCACGGAGCATCCGGCGGTGAAGGCTGGGCTGGTCTTTCTGGCCTGCGTGGCCCAGGGTATCCTCTACACGATGGTGCTGTACGTTCAGGAACCGGCCACGCCCGTGTTGGGCAATATCGTGACGGTGGTGGTGCCGTCGGCCTTTTACACGGCGCTGATCACGCCCCTTGTGTTCTTTGCCCTCTCCCGCCTGTTCGGGGGGCGCCCCGCGCCTCAGGGGAGCATCGCCTGATGTCGATCAACAACGAGCCGAAGCGCTATGAGGGCGTGGAGAATCGGGTTCAGTTTCTGGCGCTGATCCTGGCGCTGGTCTTTGTGGCGCCCTGCCTCCAGCTCTGGCAGTTGCAGGTGGTGCGCCAGAGCGAGTATCAGAGTATGGCGGACGAGCAGCGGATCTTCCCCCAGACGCTGGAATCGGACCGGGGCATTATTTTCGGCGCGAATGACGTAATCCTGGCGGACAACCGCGCAAGTGTGAATGTGGTTTTTGTGCCGGGCGAATGCCCGGAGGTGCGCCGCGAAGAGACGTGCATCCGTCTGGCGCAACTGCTGGGCCTGGAAGCCAACAGCGTGATCGAGAAGGTGAAGGCGAAGTCGGCGGACCCCTTCGAGCAGGTGGTGATCAAAAGCGATGTGACCAAGGCGGAGCTTTTTCACATCGAGGAAAATGCCTTCGAACTTCCCGGGGCGCTGATCCTGGTGCAGCCCCAGCGGCGCTACTATTACAATGAGACGGGCGGCCAGTTGTTGGGCTATCTGGGCGAGATCCAGCGGGAACAGTTGGAGAAGCCTTTCTTTATAGAGCGCGGTTACCATCAGGGCGACGTGATCGGCCAGGAGGGTCTGGAAGCCCAGTATGAAGGCCAACTCCAGGGGGTCGATGGCTTCCTCCAGGTGACCAAGTATGCCTCGGGCCGCCCCCAGCTTCGGACGGATCGCGGCGGTATGCCCATGCTGGCCCGGCGAGACAGCGCGGGGAACTTCTCCGCCATTGAAGGGGAAGGCCGCGAACCGCAGGCTGGCGACCCACTCCATCTCACACTCGATATTGAACTGCAGAAGCATTGTGAGTCCCTGCTGCTCGGGGAAGAGGGCGCCATCGTGGTGCTGAACGCGGAAACGGGCGGGGTGCTGGCGATGGCGAGCAATCCGAGCTATGACCCGAGTGTCTTCGTTTCCCACGATCCCACGGGGGAGCGTCAGCGATTACTTTTTCCGCCGCCTAAGACGCCCAAGCCGATGGTGAGCAAGGCTTTTCGCGAGCAGTACCCGCCAGGTTCGGTGTTCAAGGTGATGCTGGCGGCGGCGGCGCTGGAAGAGGGCGTGATCACGCCGCAGACGACGCACTTCTGCGGCGGCAGCTACCGGATTAATGGCGGTGGCCGCGCGTGGGGCTGCTGGCAGCGCCGGGGCCATGGCCGGGTGGCGGTGAAGGAGGCGCTGGCTTACTCCTGCGACGTATTTTTCTACAACGTAGGCCTGTCGCTGGGGGTGGACAAGATCCAGGAGTGGTCGCACAAGATGGGGCTGGGGGTGAAGACGGGCATCGACCTGCCAAAGGAGATTACCGGCCTGATCCCGGGGCAGGAGTGGAAAAAGGAGCAGTTTAAGAAGAAGGGGCCGTCGGAGCAGAAATGGTACCCGGGCGACACGGTGAACCTGAGCATTGGCCAGGGCAGCGCGGCGACGACGCCGCTCCAGAATGCCGTTATGCTGGCGTGCATTGCGAATGGCGGTTACCGGGTGCGGCCCTTTTTGAACCGGGATCGGGGCATTGAGAAGTCGGAGCGGCTGCTGAGTGATTCCACGGTGGACGTGGTGACGGCGGGCATGCGGATGTGCGTGGAGAAGGCCCCACCCAATTATCCGACGGGCACCGGTTGGCGCGCGGGGATTCCCGGCTTCACCATTCTGGGCAAGACGGGCTCGGCCCAGATCATGGATCTTGCGAAGCACAAGGTCTACGGCCATGAAGACAACATTCCCAAGCACATGCGCGATCATGCGTGGTTTGTGGCGGCGGTGACGGATCGGGAGCCCAAAGTTTCGATCTGCATCCTTGTGGAGCACGGGCACCACGGGAGCACGGCGGCCTCGGTGCTGGGCAAGCCGGTGATCGAGTTTATCTACCGCAATCAGCCCCTACCCGACGTGCAGGTGGCCCAGGCCGAGGACAAGAACTGATGCCGCGGAGTACCCACGACTTCCATTCCGAAGACGCGATCATGCGCGCCATCAATTTCCGCAATCTGCGTCGGATCGACTGGATGCTGCCGATCTTTGTGTTGATGCTGGCGATCGTGGGCTGGGTCACGATGTACAGCGCGAGCGCCCACTCGGACGCGTCCTACTATCATAAGCAGATCCTGTTTTTTCTTGCGGGCGCCGTAATCGCGACGGTTATCATCGCGGTGGACTATCGGGCGCTGGTGGCGGCGGCCCCGCTGTTCTATGTAATTGCGGTCTCCCTGCTGGTGGCGGTGCTGGCGGTGGGCACGGAGGTGAAGGGTGGTCGGCGCTGGCTGGACTTTGGCCTGTTTCGCATTCAGCCGTCGGAGATCACGAAGATCATCATGATCTATTTTCTGGCGTGGTATTTGAGCACCCTGGGCACGCGGATCCGCAAGCTGCACTGGTTCATTCTGGCGTTTATTCTTACGGGCGTGCCGATGGCGCTGATTCTGAAGCAGCCCAACCTGAGCACGGCGATGACGCTGGGGCCGCTGGTTGTGGTGATGCTTTTCGTGGCGGGTTGCCGCCTCTGGCACATGGGCGTGATTGTGCTGGCGGCGCTTTCGGTGGTGCCTTTTGCCTGGATCCAGATCAAGGATTTCAACCCGAGTCCCATCGAAAAGGAACAGGCGATCCAGCGTGAGGAATTCCGCGAAAGCCGCGATTGGTGGGAATTACACTGGCACCAGAAGATGCGCATCTACACCTTCCTCCACCCGGATTTTTCGCCCCGCACGGGCAACTGGCAGGCCTACCAGAGTAATATTACGGTGGGTAGCGGCGGTTTCCGGGGCAAGGGCTTCATGAACGGCACCAACACCAAATTGAACTACCTCCCCGAGCACCGGACCGACTTCATCTTCTCCCACTTTGCGGAGGAGCGCGGATTCGTCGGCGCGGTGGTGGTGATAGGCCTCTATGTGGCCTTCTTGTTACGCGGGCTGATTTTCGCCCGCGATTGTCCCGATATGATGGGGACCCTGCTGGCCACGGGTGTGGTCACGGTGCTGGGGTTCCATATTTTTTCCAATATTGCCATTACCATCGGGTTGATGCCGGTTACCGGCATGCCCCTACCGTTCCTGAGCTACGGCGGCACCTTTTATTTAAGCACCATGGCCTGCGTCGGCATATTGCTGAACGTGCCCATGCGCCGCAAGATGTTTCTGGACGAGGGCATGTTCGCCCGCTAGTCGGGCACGGTCGGGCAGCACCGAGGCAAACAGAAAGACTTTTTTATGCGAGAGATAGTGATCAACGCGGGCTCGCACGAGACCCGCATTGCCGAGCTGGAAAACAAGCGGCTTGTGGAGCTCCAGGTGGAGCGCCACGAGAGCCCCAGCATCGTAGGCAACATTTACAAAGGCCGGGTGGACTCGGTGGTGCCGGGGATCCAGGCGGCTTTCATCGACATCGGCCAGGACAAGAACGGCTTCCTCTACGTTTCCGATATTGCGGGAGCCGAAGGCACGGGCGACATGATGCTGGACGAGGGCAAACCCCGGGCACGCACCCGCGCCCGCCGCGCGAAGCAACAGCCCATCGAGACGATACTTAAAAAGGGCCAGCACATCATGGTGCAGGTCATCAAGGACCGGCTGGGCACCAAGGGCGCGCGCCTAACCAACTTCATCACCGTGCCCGGTCGCTACACGGTGTTGATGCCCACGGTGAGCACCCTGGGCGTTTCGCGCAAGATCGAATCGGAAGAGGAGCGCGAGCGCCTCAAGAAAATCCTCCGCGCCGTGCGTCCCAAGGGTATGGGCCTGATCACCCGGACCGCGGGCGAGGGCCGCTCCCGGGAAGATTTCCAGTCCGACTCGAAGTATCACGCGAAGGTCTGGGACAACATCAAGACCAAGTATGAGCGTATGAACGGCCCCGGCCTGATCCGCGAAGATCTGAGCCCCATCCTGCGGGCGGTGCGCGATCGCTTTACCAGCGAGTTTGACTGCCTCACCGTCGACGACGACGAGCAGAACGACCGAATCATCGCGTTTCTCGAAAGCCTGGATCCCGAGTTGAAGCCGCGGGTCAAGCTCTACAACCACAAGCGGCCCATCTTCGACAAGATGGGGATCGAAGACGACATCACCAAGGCCCTGCGGCGCCAGGTCTATCTGCCGAGCGGCGGCCACATCTGCATCGACCAGACCGAGGCCCTAATCGCCATTGACGTGAACACGGGCAAATTCACAGGCAAGAAGCAGCTCGAAGACACCGTCTTTCAGACCAACATCGAGGCCGCCAGCGAGATCGCGCGCCAGATGCGCCTGCGCGACATGGGCGGCATCATCGTCATCGATTTTATCGACATGGACCAGGAGCGCAACCGGAAGAAGCTGCTGCGCACGCTCCACGAGGCGCTCCAGGCCGATCGTGCGAAGACGACGGTATCCGAGATTAACGAACTGGGGATGGTGGAGATGACGCGCAAGCGCGTGAAGCACAATCTGGTGAAGGCCCTTTCCCAGCCCTGCCCCTACTGCGAGGGCAGCGGCCAGGTGCGCTCCGTCACCACCATGACCTTCGACATCCTGCGCAAGCTTCAGAGCCTCTTTGTGACGAGCAAGGAAAAGCACATCATCGTGCAGGTGCACCACGACGTGGCCCGGCGCCTGCAAAACGAGAACAAGGCGATGCTCGATGAAATTGCGGAGCGCTTTGAGCGGACCATCGACGTGGAGGCGGGCGTGGACTTTCACATTCACGACGTGAAAGTGCTGCGCGCGCGGACGCGCCAGGACATTACGTCGAGCCCTTCGGGCGACTGAGCCCCATGGGCCCCGTGGAATATTTGGCGACTTTATGATAAAACTACGGGGGGCCCGAATGGCGGGTCAACTCCAGGAGCAACGGTTTGGCAACGACAGAGGCTGAACAAGTGGTCGAATCAAGCGGCGGCACGTATTTCCCCGTGCACACCGACTCGATTCGGCTGGACTCTGTGCCGTCCTTCGCGCTGTACTTCCAGCCGAGTGTGGACCAGCCCTACGTGCTCTATTGCGAGCGGAAGACCAAGTTCACGCGGGAGGCCAAACGCCGCCTGCAGCAGAACAAGATCACCCAGCTCTTTATCATCAAGAAGGACCGGGCGGCCTACAGCCGATACCTCGCCGAGCACCTCACCGATGTGCTGGACGACGCCCGGCTCACGGTGCGCGAGAAATCGACCATCCTCTACGATTCCGCCCAGGCCGTGGTGGAGGATGTGCTCAAGGAGCCCACGCAGCGGGCCAACATCGAGCGCGGCAAGGTGGTGGTGCAGCGGACGGTGGAATTCATGCGCTCCAAAGAGTTCATGCTGGAGCACCTGCTGCGGACCATCTCCTGCGACTACTACCTCTACACCCACAGCATCAACGTGACCGCCTACTCCATCGCCCTGGCCATGCGCTCCGGCTACATCGACCCGGCCACCCTCCGGGAAGTGGCCAACGGCGCCCTCCTCCACGACGTGGGCGAGACGACCCTGCCGCCGGACCTCAAGAGCAAGGAGGGCCGGCTCACCGCCGACGAGTGGAAACTTATGCGTGCCCACCCCGAAGAGGGCGTGAAGCTCCTCCAGAAAACCGGCTGCCTTGGCGAAATCGCCCAGGACATCGTCCTCTGCCACCACGAGAAGCTCAACGGCCACGGCTACCCACAAAAGCTCAAAGGCGACCAGATCTCCCCTTTCGTGCGGATTGTGACCATTGCCGACATCTTCGACGCCCTCACCACGGAGCGCTTCCACCAGAAGCGAATGAGCTCCTTTGAGGCGCTCAAGCTCATGCGCGAGACCATGCGCGAAGAGCTGGACATGGACCTCTTCCGAAACTTCGTGACCATGATGGGCGGGAAGCGCTGAAGGCGGGTCCCCCGGCCGATCGGACTGAGCGGACGGCGCGGAGCGAGCCCCTGCCAGGGTCCATCAATCATTTGACTTAAATCCCGTGCATACGCTACAATTGCGGGCCTGTACAGCGGTATAGCCAAATTGGTAAGGCACCAGATTCTGATTCTGGGTATTCTAGGTTCGAGTCCTAGTACCGCTGCCATTTAGCAGCAAATCTGGCAATAGCCAGTGCCACCTTTTCGGTGGCCCGTTCATCTAGGGGTTAGGATGCGGGATTCTCAGTCCCGTTACAGGGGTTCGAATCCCCTACGGGCTACCATATAAGATTAAAACCCCGGCCACGCGCCGGGGTTTTTTTGTGTCTATCAGCAACGACATCTCTTTCCATGTCGGGTCGGGTCTGAATCGAGACTCTTCCACCTATCCGAGTCTCGTGCTAGACTGGTAGTGAAAGTTCGCAGCGCCAAGGTTTACGAGTGCGGGCGGAAAGGACGAAGGGCTATGGAAAACCGAATTGTCGTCAACCTCCCAGGCGAGCGTGTGTCCTTGAAATCCCTCAGTGAGGCACTTTCGCTTACCAACAGCCTATTGACTGAATTGGACAAGGTGGTCACCAGCGGAAGGTCGCTGGAATGGCACCTTTCCGGGCTATCCTTTGGAAGCGCGGAAGTTGTCGTCATCCCGAAACTCAGGAACGCGCAGGTTGCCGATCGGTCGAGCGACGTGCTCCAGTTGTTTCTTGACGGGCTCGTAACACTGGAATCGTCCGACGCATGTCCGGAACGCTATTCCAAAAAGGCGCTGCAATTGGCAAAGCGCGTCTCGCTGGCTTCCCAAGCGTCCAACGGACTTTCCTTTCGCATCGATGTGGAGTCGCGACCGAGTGCACGTCTGGATATTACCCAACAGACCGGTGTCGCGGTCGATGCGATCCTCGCCAGAACGTCCCGCTCCTATGGTTCCGTCGAAGGGGTAGTCGAGGTTATCCATGGGGTTGAGGACTATTTTGAGATCGTAGATACGCTGGTAAATCGCCGGATTCGCTGCAACATCGACAGGGCAAGTCTCCAGGAGATCGCCCGCCTCCACTTTGGCAAGAGGCTCATTGTCTCCGGGGAAATCCCTGAAGACCGCTTCGGCCATCCCAAGTTGGTCAATGTGGACAGTTTCCGCCCCCTTGCTGCCAAAGAAAACCTGCCCGGCCCGAGAGATCTGATCGGCTTGTATGCGGGCGGTGCGAATGGCTAAGAAGGAGATCCAGCGTGTCTACTGGGACTCCTGCTGCTTCATAGAGATTCTCAATGCCGGGGCAAGAGCCGAGCAATGCGTAAACGTTTTGGAGCAGGCCCAACGCGATGAGATTCGAATCGTAATCTCCTCGCTCACCATGGGGGAGACCGTCAAGCCAAGGGGAAGCGAAACCCCGCTGCCCGTGGAACTTCGCGACAAGGTATTGGCCTTCTTCGAGAACGACTATATTTTCATGGTGAATCTGGACCGCGATATCGTCCGAAGTTCGCTGGACCTTTGCTGGGATTTCAATCTCAAGTCACGAGATGCATTGCATGTAGCAGCAGCCCTGGCCTATCGATGCGACGCGTTTGAGACCTATGATCAAAGCCTTTTGAAATTGAATGCCGTTGTGGAAGGGATAGTTTTTCGGGAGCCAATCGGACACGGCCAAATCGATACGGTCGAAGAGTAACGCGGCCCGCATTGGATACTTTTAAGTATTAGCTGTGAGCGGCAATTGGGAGAGGGAATATGGGACAGGATAGGATTAGAGTTTGTGGGCATGCGTGTAAGTGCAGCACAACCTGGCGACTATCTGGACATCAGTTGCCCTAACTGCGGTAGTTTCCGCCTCTCAGGCACCGCAGAAGCCATGCTATTTCGAGGCGACTATTCGATGGCAGCGAAAAAAGAGAAGTTTCATCAAGCTATGCTGAGCCACATGATTTGGAAGGCACAAAGATCAGATGCTTCATTCGAAGTGGATTCATCGATCGTGGAGCACCCACGCGAGGTTCTGCCACCCGATCGCCGAATCAAAGCGGCAGGACAAGCATCCGTCTCGGTGTACACTTTGTCTGCACGGAGTTATTCGTGAAGAGATTGGCAGACGATAACTGGAATTTCTGATAGAGCACAATCGTTGGGCCTAGTAGGTCACCCCGGATCGGGCATGTCTGGAGGGTAAGTAAGGAGATTTAGAATGTTGGCACTGGGAAAAGCGAAATTCAAGGGGTATCGGTGCTTTACAGATCATTGGGCCGGGTTTGATGCAATATACCCAATCAACTTGATCGTAGGCAAGAACAACAGTGGAAAGTCCTGTCTACTAGACTTGGTGCAATATATTACGGTTCATCCGGTTTGAGGATACATTTGACATAAGAAGAGGCCATAGTGCATTTCCTGGTTTTGTCTAGAAACCCAGATAGGAGATGCCCAATGACCTCAAGTGAACTCTACCACGGCTTCGGTGTTGAAGGCTATCGCACGGTTCGTACGGAGTTTGTTTCCCGACGCATGGT
>JBHEKR010000419.1:0-12439 GCA_041859365.1 Candidatus Hydrogenedentales bacterium | reverse complement strand
TTCCACGGTGAAATGGGTGGGATGGACTTCGGGACGCAAAACGACGCTAACGGCGGCGTCACCAAAGCCCACATGCCAAAGACCATCGCGCACGGTGAGGGAAAGGGACTCCCACGTGGCACCGTTTTTCTGGAAGGTGCACAGGGGCGTGTCGGCCCCCTCGGCAAGGAGGTTGTTGCCGGTGGACTTATCGATCAGGGAAAGACTGCGCCCCGATTCCGTGACTTCGTAGCGAATAGCCGGGCTTTCGAGAATGACGTTATCTGCGAATGCCGCGAGGGAAAGGAAAGAGGTTGTTGGGAGAACTAAGAAAATAACGCGTAGGAACCGTTGGGTTGTCAATTCAGATACCTCAAAGCGAAAGGATCAGTAGGCGTGCCCCGTGAACCGAGAAATTGTGCCATGTATGGTCGTCGAGATTCAGATTCAATTTCATGCAGCGCTAGTTCAACGCGCTTCGAGAGAGCGCCTGCCGGAATATTCCATTTGCAGAACAAAGTCGCACAACAGCTCTCTCGCTATGCGTCCCGTCGTGCTCTTGTCCGCGAACATTAGGGACGTGAGAATACCATACGTTTTTCCGCCGTCGTAGCGCAGATAAATATTTGTGTCCCTGACATTGCATTTGCCAACGAATGTCGCCGTTTTTTTGTAGCCCTCGGCAGGCGCTTCTCGGATTTCTGCCCGCCAATCCTCAGTCTGCGGTCCTTCCAAGAGTTCCCATCCATCGAGTCCCTCCACCGTTACAGTCCAAGCGTCACTATTAACCTCACACGCCACCCGATCTCCGAGTACGAATTCTTTCGTCTTTTTCGCGACAAACCAAATATCCGCATCTTCCCTTTGAGTTACCCATTCGCCTGATCTAAAAGGGCTAGCACTTTCGCCAAAGTGCAAGCCGACCTCATACGACTCGGCCTCGGTCCTCCAAAAACGGCCCCGCTGGGTTGCAGTTCGCAGCGGGACCCTCACCCCTTCGCGCAGCAGCGTCAGCCGGAGCTCGGTCTCCGGAAGTTCGTTGCGGCTGTAACCCAGGCGCTCCTTATCGTAACCCGGCACATGCACCTCCAGATTAATCCGATGCTTCGAGACGGGCTGCGCGATACGACCCTCCGCATCCGCAGTCAAGTTAACAGGATAAGACTCCTCAGACATATCCCATTTGACGCTCCGCTCCTCGCCCGTGACATGGGCGCCCGCGATGGGATTTCCATCGCTGTCCACGATCTGGAGGCGGAGGATTATCGGCGTGGCGGCGAGTTTCCGGGCTTCAAGTGCTTGTTCATCCCGAATCCAAGGCGTGTCGGTCGGTAGTGGATCGGGATTTCCAAGCTCGAGGGAGTATTTCTTCTCGACGGCGCCTTCCGATGAAGTAACAAGCAACATGGGTGGCGTTGTCGCCGTCTTTCTTCCAATATAGACTCGCTGCGCGAATATATCCGGAAGTTGCACGGTCTCCGTCGATATTATGTTCCGAACTCTTGTAATCGCTACCCGCTCCGTTAAGGAAGGGACATCGTAAACATACATGCGTTCCGAGCTTATAATCTCATTGGGGCCCTCGAAGGCGTAGTGGGAGACTCCCATGAACATCACCTGTCTTGCCCCTTCTCCGAGAATGTCGTCTATGCTGACTTCCTTCGCAAAAAAAGCCAACGCCCGTTCATCCAGAATATGCGTTCGTATCTCTGGATTCGAGTATGGCGACTGGAAACTGAAAAGCACGGGCTTGAAACTCGCTTGTTCCAGCACACCTTTCTCAAAGAAGTCCTTTAACTTGGAATTTTGATACATCGGGAATTGCAAAACACCCACGAAGCACTCTTTTCCGTCCTCGAGAGGGTAGACCAAGCCGTCCAACTGAAAGTCGATTTTCTCCCCGCTCTCTACAATTGTTGCGATGCCCGTCTTGTCGTCCGTGAACTCAAAGGCCAGCCGGGGTTCGACTTCTTGCAGGAGGGCAGCCACCGATTTGTGTAGAATGTTTGCATGGACTGGGAGTGCGACGCCGAGGGAGATTAGCAGGAAATAAACCCCACTTCGAATGGCTTTGAACGTTCCGTCGCCCACGACAATGCTCCCTCTTTGGTGTCAAATCAAACGCGCCTTCCTGCGAACAATATCACCCCAGCCGTGGCGAATGGCACCTTCCCGCGCAATCCAAAAGCGTGGGACAGTCCTATCCCCGGTAGCCGACCTTCGTGCGAAGCGTACTACAGGGCACGGTTGCCCATCGCGGACTGGAGACGCCTTTTCTGGACAGTCCCATCGTCAGTTCGGAATAAAGCTCGTGTTGGCCTTCAGCGAAAGTATCCATTCCGCGATCAGTTTGGAGGCATTCTCGACGTCGGTCAGCGAAACCAGTTCCACCGGCGTGTGCATGTAGCGGTTGGGAATGCCGATGAGGCCCGTCGCTACGCCGCCGCGGCTGAGTTGCATGGCGTTCGCGTCCGTGCCCGTGCCGCGGGGCATGGCCAGGGGCTGGATGGGGATCTTGTGCTTCTTCGCCGTCGCCAGGATGCCCTTATGCACGACGGGATTGATGTTCGGGCCACGGCTGATGATGGGCCCCTTGCCGATGGCGGTTTCGCCGTAGCGCTCGCCCTCGCCCCGGGGGTGATCGGTGGCCCAGGCCACGTCGACGGCCAGCCCCGCATGGGGGTGGCAACCGTACGCGCTGGTGGTGGCGCCGCGCAGGCCGATTTCTTCCTGAACGGTGGTGATGCAATAGACCGCCACGTTGATCTTCTTCTTCGCCAGCAGGCGCACGGCTTCCATGATCACAAAAGCGCCCACCCGATCATCCAGCGCGCGGGCCACGACCATGTCGTTCATCAATTCCTGATAGCCCACGGCGATGGTGATGGGGTCGCCAATGGCCACGTGCTTTTCGGCGTCTTTCTTGTCTTTCGCGCCGATGTCCACCCACATCTGGTGCATTTCGAGGGGCTTGTTGCGGTCCTCCACGGGGGTCAGGTGTATGGCCTTGCGTCCGATGACACCCGGAACCTGACCGTCTGCGCCATGCACCGTAACCCGCTGGCCGCCCAGCACCGCACTGTCCACGCCACCAATCGGCACGAAACCAATGAAGCCGTTGGCGTCGATGGTGTTGACCATGAGGGCGATCTCGTCCACGTGCCCCGCCAGCATGATCCGGAGGTCCGCCCCCTTGTTCAGGACGTGAAACTGGTTGCCGTGGACGTCCTTGTAGATTTCGTCCACGAAGGGCTCCATGTAGGCTTTGCAGACCTTTTGGATCTTCTCTTCAAAGCCGGAAGGACTCGGGGTGGCCAGCAAACGTTTCAGGAAATCAAGGGACTCTTTGCGCATGTACGGTACTCCTGTGCGGGTTGGGCCGCTATAGTACCGGTTTCTGTTGACAGTTGACAATGGACAGATGACAGTGGACAGT
Organism: Candidatus Hydrogenedentales bacterium; assembly: GCA_041859365.1. Classification (GTDB taxonomy): domain Bacteria; phylum Hydrogenedentota; class Hydrogenedentia; order Hydrogenedentales; family JAEUWI01; genus JAEUWI01. The sequence continues at coordinate 9,024 of JBHEKR010000419.1, read as the reverse complement.
TGACAGTTTCTCCACGGCGGACGGGAATTCGGGAATGGCGATACCGAATAGGACTTATGGGTCGTATGGGGCGGTCTGTGGGGCCTGTTGGGATCAGCACACAGGCCTGAGTGCCCGGGGCGCTGCCAACGGTCAACTGCTAAAACGCTCCCGCCTTGGCGTTGATCACATTTTCCTTAGTCTCGACCTTGGCATTGATAAACCCGTCCAGATTGATGTTGGCGGTCTGGGGCGTGCGCGTTGCGAGCTTGAGATGCTTCATGGGGCCTCCGGTCTCCAGGTTGCGATTGTGAAGGTTGCTTGGATAGTATCAGCCTTCGGGATTTCTGTTACACCCGTCCGGTGGCTTGTTGCGCGCTGGACAGTCCCGGTGCAGGTCCCGCTTGGAAGGGTGGTTGCCACGGATGAGTTATAAGTACGCCGGATTCCTCAAGACAGTGCTGGACAAGCCCGACCCCGGGGGGCGTGACGCCGCGGAGTATGTCGAGTTCACTGCGGCGGATATTGCCCATTGGCATCTGGTGGATGACGAGGCCGACCGGGAGTGGCAGTCCATACCCGCCGAACGCAAGCTGGGGGAGACGGGCGTCAGCCTGATCGGGCATTTTGAGGGGGTTCGCCCCATCGACAATCTCCCGTCCAGCGATCCCAGTTTCTGGGTATCGCTCAGTTCCCGGCGCGGCGCCGATTCCCGCTTTCCCGTGGACCTGAATCGCTTTCCCGTAGCCGAGATCACTTACCGTTGCGCCTCCGTGTCCGCACGCCCGGCCTGGACCTTAAGCTATGAGGGCGGCGTCCATTTTGACGGGCTCGAACCCGTTCAGTCCTGGCAGACGGTGGCGCGCCTGGTGCAGCACCACGGATTTCCCCATCAGATTACCAACTGCACCTTTCGGCTCTATGGAACCAAGCGCCGGACCGAGATGATGGAGATTCAGTCCATCCGCTTCCGTGGTCTGAGCGCCAAAGAGCACGAAGCGTGCTACGGGCCCGCGAGCGGCCGGGGACCGGCCCCAAGGCCCGCCCACTACGGTCTCCTCGACGAGTTTCTTCCCCTTGGCGTGTATATGAAGGCGGGCACCGCCAAGCGCATGGCCGAGTGTATGGAAATCTCCTTTCGCGATTACTGGCGGCTCGCTCTCGAAGATGTGGCACGCCACCACCACAATAGCGTTGCGATTGAGGAGATCGACCGGCTGTCCCAGTCCGAATGGCGCGAAGTGCTCGGGTTGGCCGAATCCTATGGCATTCGCGTGTTGGCCCATCACCACTGGCCCCGCAGCGAGTTTCACATGGAGAAGTCCAAGTTTATCGATCGGGACATCCGCCCCTATGCCGATTCTCCCGCGATTCTCGCCTGGGCCATTCAGGATGAGCCGCCATCCCAGTCCTTCAAGATGCACATGGAAGCGCAACCGCTCATTCACGAGGTGGATCCCCATCATCCCCTCGCCGTTATCCTTCGCGAGCCGACCAATTTCCCTCTTTATGCACCCCACTTTCCGGTGTGTGGCATTTCCCACTTCAAGTCCCACGTTCCCTGGGAACTGGGGGACACGTTACGCGCCCACTACCACCTTGCCGATGGCCAGCATGTCTGGGTAGTTGCTCCGGCCTTCGTCTACGCCACAGACACGCCGGAGTGGAACACGAGTCCCGAGATGCGCCTCATGATCAATCTCGGCTTCGCCCACGGGGCCCGTGGCTGGTTTTCCTTCGCCTATCACAACGATCCCATCTGGGTACAGGGCAACATTCAGCGCTCGCTTACCGGCCCTTTTCTCAATTTCAGCGACAACTGGTCCGAGCTTGGCCACCGCATGGAGCGATTCTCCGCCCTGACCCCGATCTTCCTCAAGGCCCGGCCCCTCGACGCGCCCCCGCTCCACTGTTTCGATATCACCTGGGAAGAGCACCGGGAGACCACGAGACCACCCGGCATGCCGGCCCTCCAGTGGCGCTGGCTTGAAGGGCCGGACTACCTCTTACTCTATATCATCAGCAACGAGCTCACGGAAGTGACGACCGTCTACATTGACGTGCCCGCCGGACTCCCCGAAGGTCTGGAGGTCTTCGATATGACGGATTTCGTTCGCAGCCGCAATTGGCAACCCGTAGCCTGGCGGCGCCATCTGGAGATGTTTCCCGGCCAGGGCCAGATCATGCTCGTCGCCGCGCGAAGCGTCTGCGAAGAGCTGCGCGACGCGATCAGCAGCCGCCTGCGCGATGATGACCGGCGTCAGATAGCGCTGGACCTCGGCCTGGCCCGGCGCCACAATCTGGACACCAAGGCGGTACAACGGTCGCTGCACCAGATTGGAACGGGCGCGCCCCTGGAGGACGCGCTCAAGACCCTCGAGGCCCGTGAACAACTCATCAACTCGATCTACCGCGCGCCCAAGCTGGCCGAAGCCAGGAGCAGCCTGACCAAGGCCGGTGCAGCGATTTGCGCCTGCGACGGCGCCCTGTGCCGACTCCTGGGCACGGGGCAGGTCGACGCGGCCTTCGAGATGGGCGTTTCCGTCCTTCCTCTGGCCCGGAAGATCGCGGGACTCCGGCTGAAAGTCCGGCGGAACCACGACGACGACCTCATCGAGCAGGCCGAAGATCTGACCCGGCAGTCGCTGAAGCTGATGGAGCGCATTCGCGCGGTGCGCTGAGGATGGCGCCCGGACCCCGTCTTTCATCCTTCCTGCCTCAATTCGTTGACTTGGCTCGCGCCCGCTTGCTATACTCGCCAATCCCGTGACGCCGCAACGTGAAATACGTGTGCGCTGTACATCTGTCGGTCTTCGCTCACGAGGAGCGGAGGGCTGTGCTGGCTGAACATCACAGGGGCGTGGCCAAGTGGTAAGGCACCTGCTTTTGGTGCAGGTCATCGTAGGTTCGAATCCTTCCGCCCCTGCCATTTTTTTGCTTTCCACGGAAGGTCATTTTGGGTAAAGGACTTGGTATCTCAGTGGCCTACACGAGCGATATGAAAGTGTTCAGCGGCGGTGCCTCCGAGGCGCTGACCGCTGGGATTTGCGAGCACCTGGGATGCGAACCAGCCCGCGCGAGCGTCGGGCGGTTCTCCGATGGCGAGATTCGCGTGCAGATCGCGGACAACATCCGCGGACGCGATGTGTTTCTGGTGAACAGCACGTCACCGCCGGTCAATCGGCACCTGATGGAGCTGCTCATCATGATCGATGCCGCCAAGCGCGCGTCGGCCGAGCGGATCACGGCGGTCATGCCCTATTTCGGCTATGCCCGGCAAGATCGAAAAGATAAGGCCCGAGTGCCGATTACGGCGAAGCTGGTGGCCAACCTTCTTACGGCGGCGGGTGCGAACCGGGTGCTCACGGTGGACCTCCACTGCGGGCAGATTCAGGGTTTTTTTGATATTCCGTTGGATCACCTCTCGGCGGAAGTGGTGTTTGTGAACTATCTGAAGAGCCATCGCGCGCTTCAGGAAGATTTGATGGTTATTTCTCCCGACACCGGCAGCGTTGGTCGCGCACGGGAGTTCGCGAATCGCCTGGGCGTGCCCCTGGCCATCGTGGACAAACGGCGCCCCAAGGAAAACGTGGCCGAGGTCATGAACATTATCGGTGACGTCACCGGAAAGCATGCCTTGCTTTTCGACGATATGATCGACACCGCGGGCACGCTGGCCAAGGCCGCCAAGGCCATCAAGGCCCATGGCGCGCTCTCGGTGCGCGCGTGCGCCACGCACCCCGTCTTCAGCGGGCCTGCGCTGGACAATATAGAGAATTCGGAACTCGAGGAAATACTGGTATGTGATTCAATTCCCCTGTCCGAGAAGGCCCGGAGCAACCCGAAAGTTCAGGTGCTCTCCCTCGCGGCCTTGATTGGGGAAGCAATCCGCAGAATTCACAAGGATGAATCCGTCAGCAATCTGTTCAAGACCTGATGCCGATTCGGAGGCTTACAAGAGCATGGAACTTCAGACAATCAACGTCACCACCCGCGAAGAGGTCGGCAAGGGCGCGGCGCGTCGCCGCCGCGTTACCGGCTCCATTCCCGCCGTCATGTATGGCGAGAAGAAGAGCGTGGTCCCCGTCATGATCAACGCCAAGGCCTTTATCGCCGCATTGCACGGCAGTCAGGGCGAGCACGCGATTATGCAGGCCAACGTCGAAGACAAGCCGGAGCTGAGCGGCCCGATCCTTGTCAAGGCGGTGCAGCACCACCCAATCAAAGAGCATGTCATTCACGCCGATCTGCTCCGTATTGATCTGGCAAAGCCGATCCACACCCTCGTCCCCTTGGTGCTCGTGGGTCAGTGCCCCGGCATCGTTGAAGGCGGCGTGCCCGACCAGCCCCTCCGCGAGGTTCAAGTCGAGTGCCTGCCCCTCGACACGCCCGAGCACTTGGAGGTGGACATCAGCGAACTGCGCATCGGCGGTCTGCTCCATGTGTCCGATTTGAAGGCCCCCGAGAATGTGAAGATTATGAGCGAGGCCGAACGCACGGTCATCACGATTCACCCGCCGCGTGTCGTGGCGGTGGCGGAAGCACCTGCGGACGCGAAAAAGGGCAAAAAGAAATAGTTGATTTGAACCGGTGCCGGGAGTCTATCCCGGCACCGGGCGGGTATCGCCATGAAGATCATTGCTGGCCTGGGCAATCCAGGGCCGGGGTACCGGAACACCCGGCACAACCTCGGTTTTTTGTTGCTCGACCAACTGGCCCGGCGCCTGAATGTCTCCTTCGACAACAAGGAGAAACACGGCGGGTTGCTGGCCCAGGCGCGCCACGGCGCGGAGAAACTGCTGCTGGTAAAGCCCCAGACCTTCATGAACCGGAGCGGCGACTGCGTTGCTGGCGTATGCCGCAATGCGATCTACGACCCGGCGGACCTGCTGGTAGTCGTCGATGACATTAACCTGAGCCTCGGCAAGATTCGGTTTCGCGCCGGCGGAAGCGCGGGCGGTCACAACGGCCTCAAGTCCATTATCGAGCGGACCGGAAGCGCGGATTTTCACCGGATGCGCATGGGCGTGGGGGATGATCGGAAGAGCCGCGATCTGGCCGACCACGTGCTCTCCTCCTTTCACCCCGAGGAGCGTCCCGCGGTGGAGTCCATGCTGGAGCGCGGCACCGAAGCCGCTCTGGCCTGGCTGGAAGGTGGTATCGAACGGGCCATGAACGACTACAATGCCTAGAGAGCAAGCCCCGCGGGCCACGGGGTACAGGAAGGAATGGAAGTGGAAACATCGAAAAAACACACGATAAGTGTTCTTGTGGAAAACCACTTCGGCGTGCTGGCCCGCGTATCCGGGCTCTTCAGCGCGCGCGGCTACAACATCATCAGCCTCTGTGTCGGCGAGACCATGGATCCCGACATTTCCCGGATGACCGTCGTGGTCCGGGGGGATGATCAGGTCCTCTTCCAGATGATCCAGCAGTTGAACAAGCTGGTGGACGTCATCGAGGTCATCGATCTCACCGCAACCTCCTTCGTCGAACGCGAGCTTGTCCTCATCAAAGTTGACGCAGGCAAAGAGCAGCGCGGCGAGGTGGTGGAGATTGCCACCATCTTTCGCGCCAGCATCGTGGATGTGGGCGCGTCTTCCCTTACCGTGGAAGTGACCGGCGCCGAGGGAAAAATAAACGCCTGCATCGATATGCTCCGGCCCTACAATATTACCGAGCTGGTGCGCACCGGCGAAATCGCCATTCACCGCGCGCCAAAACGGGATTGCATGTTGCCCGAATAAAGGGTATGATCACGGGATGTGTATTGTGACGGAAAATCATTCGTTGGCCATGGGAATCCTCTCCCGGGTTTCCGTACCTTCCCGTTTCAGCACGCCTGCCGCGAATCCGCGGTACAAGGCGCGGGGTTTCGTTTTCGCCCTGTGCCATCGTGGCGTGGAAGCGAAAGCTACTACCGCAGCCCAGCGCTGCGGTTTTTTTATGCCCGGACCTCGGCTCCAGCGCCGATGCCGGGAGCGAATGATTGAATCAACTGGACGCGGAGGCGCAGCGCTTTGAAGAGTTTACTGAAGTTACAATCCCTCGATCTGCAGATAGAGAAGCTCCGTTTGCGCGAAACCGAGATCCCAAAGCAGAAGAGCAAGTACGATATCCACAAAAAGCGCCTGGAGGACGAACTGAAGTCCAGCGAGAACCGCCATAAGAGTCTGCTCCTTGAGCAGCGCGAGTGCGAAGGCGATATCGCGGGCAAGCAGGCGGACATCAAGAAGAAGGAGAACCAGCTCCTCGCCGTCAAGAAGAACGAAGAGTATCAGGCCCTCCTCCACGAGATGGAAATGCACAAGAAGCAGATCGCCATCAAGGAAGAGCGCATCATCGCCATTATGATGGAACTCGACGAGGCCAAATCCTGCCTTGAAGAAGACAAGAAACGTATCGGCGCGGAGCAGGAAGAGATCAACGGGGAGTGCTCGAAGATCGACGGCGAGCTCGCCGTGGCCGTAGCCGAGCGCAAGGCACTGGAAGCCCAGCGCGGGCCTCTCCTGGCCGAGATTGACCCCTCGATGCTCAGCAAATACGAACGTATTCGGAAGGCCAAGAAGACCGGTCCCGCCCTGGTACCCCTGCAAGGCGAATCCTGCTCCGGATGCTTCATGACCATCACCGCCCAGCATGTGAATGAGATCCTCGCGGGCGACAAGTTCATGCCGTGCAATCACTGCGGGCGGCTTGTATACTATGCGCCAAAATTCGACAACGCGGCGCTCTAAAAGTTAAGAAAAGGCAGCAAACATGGCGTTCTTCACACGTACCCCCTTTGGCCGGAAGAACCGGCAACAGACCTCCGTCGTTCCCGACGGACTCTGGATCAAGTGCGACGGCTGCAAGCAGACCGTCTATAAATCCGACATCAAAGAAAACATGCAGATCTGCCCGAGCTGTGGCCATCACTACCGCATCGGCGCGCGCGAGCGCATCGAGTTGGTGACCGATCCCGGCTCTTTCGAAGAGACCCACACCGGAATCACCGCCGCCGATCCCCTCGCGTTCGCCGTCGGCAAGGAAACCTACACCGAGCGTATTTCCCGAGCCCGGGAACTCTCCGGCCTGAACGAGGCCCTGGTCACTGGCATGGCCCGCATCGAAGGCGTTCGTTGCGCCATCGGCGGTATGGATTCCTCCTTCGTCATGGCCAGTATGGGTTCCGCCGTGGGCGAGAAATTCTGCCGCCTGGTGAAGGACGCCATCGCCCACGAGGCGCCGCTCATCGTCTTCGCCGCTTCCGGCGGCGCGCGCCTGCAGGAGGGCATTCTCGCGCTCATGCAGATGGCCAAGACGGCCGACGCCGTGCGCCAGATCAACGAGGCGGGACTGCCCTACATTGTCGTTCAGACCGACCCCACTTCCGGCGGCGTATTCGCAAGTTTTGCGAGCCTCGGCGACATCACCATCGCGGAGCCCAAGGCCTATATTGGATTCGCCGGCGCCCGTCTCATCGAGGGCGCCTTCAAGATCAAGCTGCCCGATGGTTTCCAGCGCGCCGAATACCAGATGGACAACGGCTTCGTGGATCACATCGTGAAGCGCCATGATATGCGCGCCCACCTGGCCAAGTTGCTCCGCTATCTGGCGCCCCATGCGGAAGAGGACATTGCTTCCTATGTGCCGCCCACAGCCGCCATGTCCGAGCCCGCCGCGGAAGCCCCGGCCGGTGAAGAGGACGCGGCGGAGGAATGACACCGTCCGCCCTGACGCGGCCCGACAGCGCAGCGCGGCAGTATCTGTTCGACCTGACATTGCATGGCATCAAATTGGGCCTGGATAATATCCAGGCCCTTGTTCATGCCGCAGGCGATCCGCATCTTGCCGTCCCAACGATCCACGTGGGCGGCACCATCGGCAAAGGAAGCGTCTGCGCTATGACGGCCGCCATGCTCCAGTCGGCGGGCTACCGCGTGGGCCGCTTCACCAGCCCCCACCTCATCGATGTGTCCGAGCGCTTCCTTGTCGATGGCGAGCCCATCGCCGAGGAGGACCTGGAAGAGAACATCGCCTTCTTCCGCGAGGCCGCCGCCGCGATCGGCCGCGTGCCCACCTTCTTCGAGATGACCACCGCCATCGCGTTTCGTTATTTCGCGCGGGAAAAAGTGGACGCCGCCATCATCGAAGTGGGCATGGGCGGACGCTTCGACAGCACCAACGTGGTCTCGCCCGTCGCCACGGCGATTACCAACATCGACCTGGACCACACGGCCTACCTCGGCGACACCCTGGCGAAGATCGCCTTTGAAAAGGCCGGCATCATCAAGCCAGGCGTGCCCTGCGTCACCGCAGAGCGTCGTCCGGAGGCCTTTGATGTCTTCGCGGCGCGCGCGGACGAAAAAGGCGCGCCCCTCCTCCAACTCGGCCGCGATTTTCGTGCGGAGACCAGCGGCAGCCCCTGGGCACAGCGCTTGCGCTTTTCCAGCGGCATCCTTCGACTTGAAGACGTTCCACTTGCCCTCCCGGGCCGCTACCAGAGCGAGAACGCCGCCGTGGCCGCCGCGCTGGCCTCGCAACTCGTGGGCGCCTTCCCCTTGCTCAACGCGACCCACATAGCAAAGGGCCTGGCGGCGGCGAGCTGGCCCTGCCGCCTCGAACGCGTGCTCGACGCCCCGCCCGTCTATATTGATGTGGCCCACAACGGTGCGGGGGCCCGCCGCCTCGCCGAACTCTTCGAACAATGCGTAATCGTCTTTGCCGCCTCTTCCGACAAAGATCGCGATGAAATGCTCGCCGCACTGCAGCCCTGTGCGCGTCACCTGATCCTCACCGAATTCGATGGAAAGCGTTCAACTCCGGCAAGTGAGCTGGCGGCCTTGCTGCAAGCTGGCGCCTATGAGATCCACACACCTATCGTCGCCGCAATCACGCGCGGCTTGGAACTCGCCACCCCCGTTTGCCCTCTGCTCATCACGGGCTCGATCTACGCCGCCGGGGAGGCGAGGGAGTATCTGATCCGGGCGCATCGCGCGAAGCCGCTGAGGTTCTGACGATCTCATGCCTCCCCAAGGCGTGCCACGCGAACCGCCCTTTCGG
>JBHEKR010000392.1:0-25327 GCA_041859365.1 Candidatus Hydrogenedentales bacterium | reverse complement strand
TTTGACATGGTAACGACTCCTTTCTCGCGGCCCTGCGCAGCAAAGCGGCGCGGTAATCTTGTTATGCCAACAACTTCTTGATCTCTTCTACATCGGGGACTTTTCCGGCCACTTTCACAACCCCGTTGACCACCAACGCGGGCGTAAGCATCACGCCGAAGCCCATAATCCTGGCGAGATCGGTGACTTTCTCGATCTCGTGATCCACGCCAAGCTCAACTGCGGCGGCCTTCGTGTTTTCCGTGAGCTTCTGGCACTTCGGGCAGCCGGTGCCCAGTATCTGTAACTTTTTCATCGTCCACTTCCTTTCTCGTCCGGCGCACCTACGCCAATGTTGCGCCATAGATCCATCCACAAATCGTGGACATCACGATGACGAGCAGAACAAACACTGCGGTTTTCTTCGTCCCCAGCACGCTCCGGATCACGATCATGCTGGGCAGGCTCAGCGCCGGGCCCGCCAGCAAGAGCGACAGCGCGGGGCCTTGGCCCATGCCGCTGCCGATCAGACCCTGCAGGATGGGCACTTCGGTCAGCGTGGCGAAGTACATGAATGCGCCCACGACCGAAGCGAATAGATTCGCCCTCAGCGAGTTACCGCCCACGAGCGCCGCGACCCAATGCGAGGGGATCATCCCCTCTTCGCCTGGACGGCCCAGCAGGAAGCCGGCCGCCAGCACCCCGAGCAACAGCAGCGGCAGCACGAGCTTCGCGTAGTCCCAGGTGGAATTGAACCACGATCCCAGTTCTTCGCCGCCCGTCAATGTGATTGCGGAAAGGCCAAGCGCGCCAAGGACAAAGGCAAGGATCGGCCACTGCGGCAGCAGGAGCGCCGAAGCCAGCACGACCACCGCAACCGCCACCACCTTCCACCAGCTCACCGAGAACCAGGTCACGAGTACCGTCCCCAGGGCCAGCGCGGAGATGCCCGTCAAGGCCCATTTCCACACATAGAGCAGATGCCAGATTCCTTCGCTTTGGTCCGGCTTGCCCCAGTTCGCAAAGACAAGAATGGCCGTCATGGAGGCAAAGTAAAGGGCCGTCTGCCACAGGGGCCGACCGGCTTCCACCTCGGGCAGTTCCGCCGCCGCCTGCGCCTTGGCCAGTTCTTCTTTTCGGAAGATCACGTGCATCAAAAGGCCGATCACGATGCTGAGGAGCACCGCGCCGACCGCGCGCGCCACGCCGAGTTCGAATCCGAGAATCCGGGCCGTGAGTATGATGGCCAGCACGTTGATCGCCGGACCCGAATAGAGGAAGGCCACCGCCGGACCGAGCCCCGCGCCCATCCGATAGATCCCCATGAAAAGCGGAAGCACCGTGCAGGAGCACACGGCCAGGATCGAGCCGGAAACCGAAGCCACGCCATAAGCCAGCACCTTGGGCGCATTGGCGCCCAGATACTTCATCACCGCCGCCTGGCTGACGAAGACCGCAATGGCCCCCGCGATGAAGAAGGCCGGAACCAGACAAAGAATGACGTGCTCTCGGGCATACCACCGCACCAGGTGCAGGGATTCCAGGACGGCGTTGTCGAAGCGCGCCCAGCCGACGGGCAGGTAGAAGCAAGCGAGAAACGCCACGCCTATCCATCCGATGGTCTTCCATTCCTTGTTCCAGTTCATTTCACACTCCTCTGCGTAGTTGGCAAAGCAACCAAGGATTGTCCTAAAAAAAGGGTGCATATACCACTACAAAGCGGCAAGATGCGTCTCGGCATTGGATTTCACCACGCTTTCTACACAACTGAAAAGACTCGTGGCGCATGGCACACGGAGCGTGTAGAACACCTGCAGACACCGCTTCTCGTTCGACACCAGCCCGGCGGCCCGCAGCACACTCAGGTGCTTGGAAACCGTTGACATATCCGAACCAACCAACTCGGTCAACTCACAGACACACCGTTCGCCCTCCGCAAGATAATCCAGGATTAACAACCGCGACGGATGAGCCATCGCCTTAAGTATCCTGGCTCGCGCCTCGTATCGTGTTCGGGTCGTTCGGTCCATGATTTCACTCCTTGGTTTATTGGCATTATAACCAATTAGTTGAGATCCGTCAAGTGCGCAGCGGGTATTTTTCGTAGTTGACCCGCCCGCGCGGCGCCCAGCACGCGCGGGCGGGCCACCCCTGCCGCAGCCAGGCTACACGGCGGCGACCGCCGCGTCCTTCGGCGCTTTTACCCGTCGCAAAGACGGAAGTGCCAGCGCGGGCAGCAGCAACAACAGACCAATTACCGGCATACCGCCCGCGATACAAAGCCCCGAACCAAGGGCCGCGGACCCTGCCAGGAGGGCCTGCACTTGCCCGAACGGCACACGCAGCATCTGGCCGCGACACACCCGCAGCATGTCGCGGAGGCTTATACCTGCTATAAAGACGCCGCCGAAGGCATAAAAGGCAAGCCAGCCGAAAACATAGGGCGGGATCACGCCGCCGGTACGGATTTCCACGCCGGGCGCCGCGCGGCGCGTGAGGTTGAAGAGGATACACGCCTCCCCGAGCAGGGGCGCGTCGGTGGCGTCGGACAAGACCCTCGGCCCCACGAGCGTGCCGCCGGGCAGGGCCCACGAAGTGGCCAGCATCTCCAGCGCGAGGGGATAGGCATGGTCGAAGCGCCCATTGGCCCGCGCAGCGCCCACACCGAATGCGCTGCCGGAAGTGCTGAAGCCGTCGATCACCGGCCCGGAGTCCACATCCATGTACCAATCCTTTCGCTCATCTTCCGGGAACTCCAGAAAGCCCACGATGCCGTGGCGCTCGCGCCAGTAGTGGGTCTCCACGGCGTCGTACCACGTCTTCGCGGCTTCCGGCCAGAGATGGGGCGCGGTGAAGCCCATGTAGGCATTGGCGCAGCCCCGCGCCGGGCCGATGGGGACGCCGTTGTCGCGCAGCGCCAGGTAGGGCGGCAGGCCGCGCGAATCCACACAGGGTGCTTGAAAGCCCCGGAGCCCGCGCTGGATCTGGACACGATGGTCCGTGCCCAGCAGTCGATCCGCGTTCTGAATCGCCAGCCACGCCATCATCACGTCGCCGGAATAGCACTCCCCGGGATAGTCCTCCAGCAAGCCCACGGGCGATTCGTCGATGCTTCGCACGAGAGACTCCGTCTCTTCGCGCAATTGCGGCAGATACTTATCATCCTCCAGCAGCTTGGTGTAGGCCGTCATGCCCCCAATCCGCAGCATGCGGTAGAACACGTTGTCCTGGGTCATGTAGTGGTCTTCACCCCAATGCTTGATCACCCAGCTTGCGTGGCCCTTATCGAGCAGGAGCTCGGTCGCGGCAATAATCGCGTCCCGGGCGTAGACCGCCGGAGCCTCGTCCGTCGTCGGTTCCACTTCCCAAGCCTCCTGTAAGGCCTCGGTGGCCTGGAGATAGAACAGCGACCCAAACACGGGCCACTCGGTGCCGGAGATGTTGTACTGATCCACCTTCGCGCCGCCATCGTCCGCGAGGCGCTCCGCCACCCAGTCCACATAGCGGTCACTCAGGGACGCGTGCAACTTCCACGCGGCCCCTGGTATGCCATCGCTGCACAGGCCCGGATCGCCCACCCCGCGCAGCACAAGCCACACCGGCGCCACGAAGAAATACAGGGCCAGCCCCGCAAGTCCCGCACGACTTCCCAGCACCCACCATTTAATCTGCTTCATCGATGTGTTCATGGCGCTCTCCTTCTCGACTTTAACTTTGCCACACAAAGTTATTTGATAACTTTATAACACAAAGTCTTTGCGGTAGCAAGAACTTTCAGGCTAGAATGGAGCATAAAGAGAAAAGGAAGGACGCGCCGTGGAAGAGTTTGAAGACGAAGCCCCCATCGCCCTCCATGAACGCGCCATGGAAAACCTCTCCTTCATTCGCGAGGCCATGGAGCGCTCCACGCCCTTTACCGGCATTTCGGGCAAGGGCATGATCGTCATGGGACTTATCGCCCTCTGCGGTGGCTGCATCGCCCGGCTCTACCCCTCCCGGGAATGGTGGATGTACTGCTGGCTCGCCGTGGCCCTCGCGGGGTGTCTGGCTGGCCTGGCGACCATGGTGTGGAAAATGCGCGCCTTGGACCAGCCCAGTGTGGCCCGTGCCGCCCGGCGCTTCGCCCTGAACATGGCCCCCGCCGTCCTCGCGGGCGTCTTCCTCACCGAGATGTTCTACGAACTCGCCCTGAACGCCTTTCTGCCCGGCATGTGGCTCCTGCTCTACGGCGCCGGTGTGGTGGCGGGCGGCGCCCTGTCGGTCCGCGTGCTGCCCATGATGGGCGCGGCCATGATGGCCCTTGGCACGTTCGCCTTCTTCTGGGCGCTGTGGGGGCCGAATCCCTTTTCCCATCCCGATGCCGCGGGGGAAGCCGCCCTCGCTACAGGCTTCGGCGGAATGCATATAGTAGCCGGAACGATCATCTGGCGCCGCTACGGCGGCTAAGCGCCGTTTCGCGCGCATCCCTGTTTTCTAGATAAAGACGTCCAATCAGAAAGGAATCATCGCCATGGCAGGCAACACCGCCCGCAAGACGGGCACGGCAAAAAGCGCGCCCAAGGCTGTCTCGGCCGCGGAGACGGAGACCACGGTCAATCTGAACCGACTCATCCACGAACGCACCCGCCTGGCCCTGGTGAGCGCCCTCGCGGTGAATGACCGCCTCACCTTCACCGAGTTGAAGAAGCTCCTGGACACCACCGACGGCAACCTCAGCGTTCACGCGCGCAAGCTGGAGGAAGCGGGCTACATCGCCTGCACCAAGGGCTTCGAGGGCCGCGTCCCCCGCACGGAGTACACCATCACCCGAGAAGGGAAAAAGGTGCTCAAGGACTACCTCAACCACATGGAACGCATCATCGGCGCAATCCGCAAGGATGTGAAGTAGGCCGGGGTGCCGCCGACTACCAAATGGACTTGGTGGACTTAGTGGACGCTATGGACAAAGTATGTCCGGTCCACTCCGGTCCACCCAGTCCAGTCAGTCGACCGGTTTACTTCCCCTGCAAGGCCAGCACCGCAATGATTGCCTTGCAGAAGTCAGGCAGATCCCCGGGGCGTCGGCTGGACACGAAGTGCCGGTCCACGACGACCGAGGCGTTCTCGAAAATCGCCCCGGCATTCTCCAAATCATCTTTGATGCCCGGCGACCCGGTCACGCGGACGCCCGTATAGACTTTCGCGGAAATCGGTATCCAGCCGCCGTGACAAATCGCCGCGATCAGCTTGTCCGAAGCGTGAAAATCGGCCACCAGCTTGAGCACGGCGGGATCGCGCCGGAGCACATCGGGCATGAAACCACCCGGAACGATCAACCCGTCGAAATCAGCCTCCACCATGTCGTCGATCCGGGCATCGGACACGCACGGGTAGCCATGCTTCCCGGTGTACGTCACACCCGCCTCCGGGCCGGCCAAGGTCACTTTGGCGCCGGCCTCCTCCAGCCGCAACTTCGGGTACCACAGTTCCAGGTCTTCGTAGATATCGCCCACAAACATCAAGACACGCTTGTGCAACAAGGGGCTCTCTTCCAACATGGCACTATCCTCCTTTCGTTGAGACGGCCGGTCTCCAATACGCCAGACCGGCACACACCTTCAGCCTACGCTTTGAACGGGGAGGTCGTCAAGGGGCAGATGCGAAACAGGACCGATTCGACGGATAGGACGGATGATCCTATCGGTCCTATCCGTCTTATCGGTCCTACCCTTTGCGCTTGCGCACCAGTTTCGCGATCCACACGTCCATGTAGTCCTCGCCGATGGTGCGGAGCAGATCCACCCCGGCCTCCTTCGCCAGGGCGATGGCCCGGGTCCGCGCCAGGGAGCGCGCCCGTGCCTTTTCTTCTTCCGTCAGACGGCCATCGGCTCGGCCCGCCTTGATGGCCTTCACGTAAGCCTGGTAGGTCCGCTCCACGCCGCTCTCCAGTGCGAGGAGCGCCTTGCGAAAGCGCAGGCGCTGCACGCGCTGGTATTCGTCGCTCGATTTGAAACCGGCCCATACCGCGCCCACCGCACTGCCCACCAGGGTAATTCCCAGATCGATATCCATTTTTTCCTCCTTGGTTTTTGGGTTTACGAGATCAGACTGATCGGACCGATCCGACCGATCTCAGATCGGTCTGATCGGTCCGATCAACTCACAGAAAATTCCGCACGTCCACCACGTATCCGTTCACCGTGTCGTCGGTGTCCTTGATCGTGGTCATTCCCGGCCGCAGCACGAGGCGCGCCAGAGGAATCGTTCCATCATCGGCACTCGGCGCCACGGGGCTTGCCGCTTCGGTCCCAGTCTTCACCGAGATGCTCCAAGTCACGAGATCCGCCTGGACCAGATCGACGCGACCTTGAACGAGGGGCGGCACGACATCGGCGGTCTGCGTCGTGGTCTTCAATCGAAACAGATTGCCGTCGATAAAGGCGTAACCCGTGCCCACGCTTACCCGCAGGCTCAGTGGCGAAGTCGCGGTGACCGCGAGTTCCCCGCTGCCCAGGCCATGCAGCACGCCGTCGCCTCCACCCCAGGCGTGGTTGAGCAACAGAAACGCCGCTTCCAGCGCGGCCTCGATGCGATCATCCCATTGGTTGAGTTTTGCGCTGGAAACCGGGCGCTCTTCGAAGGCCCAGATCGTCTTGTTGTAGGAAAGTCCTTTGATGGCCATGCGCCACTCCTCTTCGTAGATTTTCGTTCGTAAATTGCCGATAAAGAATGGTTCGGGCTTTCAGCCCTGGCCGAATTTTCTTCCCCTTTTCCTGGGGCGTTGCCCCAGGCTGATATAGACCGCGCCTTCGGCGCTCAGGAAGATCCTGGACTCACTCTTAGGGCCGAAGGCCAGGCCGATACCAGCATGGGGCGAAGCCCCATGATCGGATGGCAAAACAACCTGAAAGGGCTGAAAGCCTGAACCATTTACCACGCTTGAGTACTCGACTTTGTGCGGCTAATGAAACCTCAATTCTCTGTTAGTCGAGATGAAATCCCGTGTCCAGGCCAATCGAGGCATCGTCCAGGCGAAACTGGAAGAAGGCCGAGAGGCTGTCCTGGCTCCGGGTGATAAAGCTCAGCGGATTCGCCACGGAGCGGAACGGTGAGGTCAAATCAAGTCGGGTCTCCACGCTTTCACCCGCGATCCGGTGCACCACGCGGCTTACCCGACCCACGAGGCGCTCGCCCAGATCCTCGCCCCAGACTTCGGCCAGGGGCGCGTCCCGCTCGACGAGGACCTCGCCTCGAAATTCCAGCAGCGCGCCCACATCGATCGCCGCCACGCCTCGGTGGAAGAGCGCCCGCCCAACACGCGCGGGCCAGGCCAGATCGCGCAGCAGCCCCTCCGCCAGCCGCTCCGCGTCGTCCGTCTGGCTCAAGGCGAAATAGGCGAAGTAGCGAAAGTGGGTTCCGAAGACGTCGATGCTGTTGTCTTCATCGTGATAACCGTCCACGCCACCATGCATGGGGTCGCCTTGAATGCGCAAGAGGTTTACCAGGCCCCGCACATCGCGACCCAGCTCCACGCCCGTGTGCACGGGATCGAGGGTCACCACGTGATCTATCCGGTCACCGCGTTGAAAGTGGACCACGCCCGAAGTATCCACGCGAAACACATAACCGCCACCCAGCGCGGCAAGCGCCGTCAAGACTTCAAGCGCGCCGCCCCGGGCCTCGAAAGCGCCCACGAGTGCGGAACAGGGCTCAACAGACGCCTCGTGCGGGCCGGTGTAGGAGTAGAACTCCTTCAGGGCCATCTCGGGTACGTGGTAGCGCCCGTCATCGTAGAGGTACACATCCGCGTGGCCCTCCTCCACCATCGCCGCATTGAAGCACTGTCCGCCTCCATAGACCAGCCCGAGGTAGCGGCCAAATGCATCGGTCCGGTCGTCGAAAGCCCCGCTGGCATCCTGATGGGGATTCAGCTCGATATAGTCGATGCCGTGCACATCCATGAAGCTCTGCAGGCGCGCCTTCGCAGCATCGGCGCGACGTTTGTAGACACTGAGATCGTATTGGTCCGAGGTCCACGCCACGATCTCCGGGTGACGTTTGATCGCGTGGCTGTTCAAGCTCGTTTCTTCACAGTCGATCATCATCAAACGAAGATCAGGCCACGCCACGCCGTCCACCACCAGACCGCTGATCGTGTCGCCGTCCTTCGCTTCCGCGCCAGTCAGATCGATGCGGATGGCGTCCACCCACTGCCCCGTGGTGATGCCGCCGATCTCCAGCGCATCGGTCCAGGCCCTGCGTGCAGAGAATTTTCCATACTCCCGTTCCGCGCCATCGGGATAACTCGTGTGGGCCACGGAATAGTGGACCGGTCCGAGTGTGCTGTTGAGCACATCGCGCACCAGGGCGTCCACACGCTGGTTCTTATGGCTCCTCGCCACGCGCCGGTTTTCCTCGCTCCGGTCCCGCTCCGCTACGAAGGCAAGCAACTCCTGAAAGTCCACGTAGCGATCCAGGATAAGCCGCCGCGTGTCACCCCAGGCCGGTCGCGCCTCGACGACCCGGGCCGAAGCGGCAAGCACGTCGTCCAGCAGCACCCGAATCGTGTAGCCCACGCCGAAGCGGTCGAGGGAAAGGGGCAGCAGCCCTTCGATGCGGTCCACGCCGTCGGGACCGTTGCGCTCGATCTCCAGCAGCGGCACTTCGTCAAAATGGCCAACGCGCAGCCCGGCGCGGTCGAATACCTCTACGCTGTATCGCATGGTCACCACCACCGATCGCGAAAGGTCACGACGCCGCTGGCGAAGTGGCTGCCACTCGCATCGCCCGTGTATTCCAGCGTGGTCTCTCCCGGCGCCAACTCGGGAAAATCCCCGGTGGTATAGGGCGTCACGTCCGCGCCGTTCAGCAGGACCCGACGAAGAGCGGCGTCGAACACAATTGTTGCCCCGCCGACCACCGTGCCTTCATAGGTCAGCAACCGCGTGCCATCGCTGATCGACGGCAGTTCAAGATCACTTTCCGCCGTCAGACTGACGACCGGCATGGCGGCAACGTTGCCGCTGTTGGCAAGCTCAATGGTGGCGCCCGAAAAGCCGACCTCCCACGGCGATGCGTGCAGGGCCTCGGATTCCTCCCACGCATCGTCCGCGCGGAGGTCGAGCACAAAGCAACCCACGCGCGATCTGGGACTCAGTTCCCGGGAGAAAGCCTCCCGTCGCGCGAAGAGCCGCCGCCCCTCGCGCAGCGAAACTTCGGTGGGGACCGTTTCCGAGGCGGATCGGGCTATCGAATCCAGGGTCGCGATCAGCTCCGCCAGACTGGACCCACCACGCACTAGTCCGGTGATGCGGATCGCCCGGGTCTGCCTTCCACCCACTATTTCGTACGCCTCCCGCGCCACGGTTGCAGCGGTGTCAAAGACCAACTCACCCACGCGGATCACCATAAATATTCATCCCTTCCATGCTGAATAGGTCTACACGCCGAGCACCGCGGTGGTCTCCGTGACCTCACCGGGCGGCCTGGCGGCGGGCTTGACGGCGAAGGCGCCCAGCGCCCGGGCCGCCTCTTTTTCAAACTGCCGCGCGATGGTCATGAGCGAGGCAAACTTTTGTCCCGCACCGATTCGCTGGCCACCGATCTGAAGCTCAACCTGCTCGACGGCATCCCGCGAGGCGAGGGCGCGCAGGAGCGTCGATACGGCGAGAAGCGTTTCGCCACGCACCAGGGCGACGGGCGGATTTTCCTGATCAACGCTGTCGTCGAGATCGGCCAGGACGCCTTCGTGGGCTTCCTCGATGCTCGCCTCAATGAGAGCCGCGCTCGCGATGGTCGTGTCGTCGATCTGTGCGGCAAGGCGCACGCCGGCTTCGGTTGCGAAAACTGCCATGATGGTTTCCTTTCTCGTCGCGCGCTTCCGTCCCGCGCTGTTGATGGGAAAAATCGGACCGATCGGTCGGATTCGACCGATCGGTCCGATGATTTACGCCACCGGTTTACCAGTCGCTGGTCATCACCACGCGCGCCTTCTCATAGGTGATGGCGAAGTCCGTCACCACGGTGAGATAGGTCCGGTCCCACTGCTGGCTGATGAGCTTGTCCGACTCGACGAGCAGGTCCTGCTCGGTGAGCTTCTGCACGGCGAAGCCCGCATCGAGCATGGTGAGCTTGTTGGCGGGCTGGTCCGAGAGGGGCACGAGACGCACACCCAGGGGCGTGGGCAGATTCCCGGTCTTTGCGAAATCGAAGAGGTTGCCGTCGGCAATCTCCGCCAGCTCCAGGATTGCCTGGGCGGTCGCAGTGTCGGCGAGTACGTGGGTCGGCGTGAAGTAGTGCTCCTGGCTCAGCTTCATGTAGAGCGCAATCAGTTCGCCGTAGTTCCACGTGTCGGCCGTGGCGGTATTCATCGACACGGGCGCGGTGCCCGAGCCGGAGGAGTCGCCGTTGGCCAGCACGTAGGCCAGGCGCGCGTCGAGGCTGCGGCCCAGTCGCTCACCGATGCGCTGCAGGTGCACGCGAAGCATATCCACGCTCATGCGGCGCACGGCCTCGTAGGACGCGAGGACGCCCCGGCCCTTCTTGTCGAGCTTCACGATGCGGTCGCCGTACGTGAGCGAGGATTCCGGGATCATGGCGCCCTCCGCCACGCTGCGGAGCTCTTCATTCTCCGCGCTCTCGGTAACGTAGGGCACATCGTAGGCCGTGCCTTCGATGTGCTCGTCGTGCATGATGAGATCAGGGTAGACCGGCTTGCGGCGCAGGCCCGTCATCACCGCTTCGCGCACGATGTCGGGGAAGAGCCACTTCGCATTCGGGTCGGACTGGAAGAAACGGTCCACCGTAATCCGGTTGACATCGATGCCGAACTCCTGGGCGCAGTAGTCCTGCACGTTGGTGTCGAGGGCACGGAAATAGTGCTGGTGCGTGAGCC
This sequence comes from Candidatus Hydrogenedentales bacterium, assembly GCA_041859365.1. GTDB lineage: Bacteria > Hydrogenedentota > Hydrogenedentia > Hydrogenedentales > JAEUWI01 > JAEUWI01. The sequence goes on along the minus strand of JBHEKR010000392.1, from coordinate 14,475 downwards.
CGGGGTTGTTGAGGGTTTCGTAGAGCCCCTGACCCCGCACCTGCCGCAGGGTGTCGGGCGCCTGGGCGAGGAAACGGATCTGCTCTTTCATCTGGGTGTCCTGATAGGCCATGTGTATGTACTCCCGTGGTTGCGAAGAACCTGGATTGAAAGGTTGCGTGCCCGGACGGGGTGTCCGGGCACGGAAAGAAAGCTTGTGTGGGCCTAGAGCAGCACGTGAACCTGGGTGGCCGTGGCGTCCACCTTCACGTTGATGCCTTTGCCATTGCCCGAGGCGGGGGTCTTCACCGAGCCGTCGGTGGCCGAAGCGGTGACGCCTTTAACGCCATCGACGGTGGGCGCGGTGCCGGTGTACTTGAAGATGCAAATCCCTCGCACCTTGATGGGGATGCCCACATCGTTTGCCGTGGCCGCCTGCATGGCCTGGCCGAAGACGGCGTCTTCGGCGTCGGTTGCGTTGGTGATGGTGTAGGCCCCGGTGAGTTTCACCGCATCGCCTTTTGCGATGGCCACCGAGCCCACTGCGGGCGTGCGACAGGTGATGATGAGTTCCGTGACGGCACCGCCGGTATCGCCAAATGCCATGATATTGCCTCCTTTTTTTGGTTGTGTGTTGTTTGCGGAGCTGAGCGCCCCTGAATGGTTGATAGGACGAATTGGACCGATAGAACTGATGAGATCAGATAGGTCCTATCGGTCTTATCCGTCCTATTGCCGCACCCTCAGCCCCAGAGAATCCCCATGGCGCGCTCGGCGCCACCGACCCCGGCGAGTTCCCCTTCGTCTTCGAGTGCGGTGGGCACCGAAACGGACAGCGGCGGGTATTTCTGGTCAAAGCGCACTTCCAGGCCGTGCAGGTGCTGCTGAATTACTGAAAGGCGCTGCCCCGCGAGCAAGGCGCGCCACCAGGCGTCGTCGAAGCTACCGCCGTCGAGTTCGCGACCGAGGCCGCAGTAGCGCGTAATGGCGCGGTCTCGGGCGACCCGCCCGTCTTCCGCAAGGCCGGCTAGGTCCCCCAGAGCCACGCGGAGCTTTTCTGCCACAGCCCGCAATGCTCCCAGGGCCCCCGCCGAGGCGCCGCCCACCGGCTCCACGGCGACGCGCAGGGTCTTGCACTGGCCGCTGAGCACGAGGACGCCCCCCCCCGTGTCGCCCCGTTCCCAATAATAGGTGCCGCCGTCTTCGCGCACGGCCTCTCCGTCTTGTGCGAGCCACTGGAGCGGGTGGGGTGCTTTCACGGTGGCCCAGCTCTCCGGGCCCAGGGTCGTGCCGTCGACGCGAAAGCCCATGAGGTAGCCGTCCTGTTCCAGGCGCAGATCGAGGTGGGCCCCTTCGCCGTCTCGGTGGCGATGGAGCACGAAACGCCGGGCATCCTCACCGGGTGGGGTGGGGTTGTCCACGATGGTTTCACTGGTCAATCGATACAACATGGCGGTCCTTTCTGTTTTGGTTATCGCGCGAGCAATTGCTGCGCAAGGGTGATGGTGACACCGATAAGGTTGGCCACGAGCAGGAGGACGCCCCGCGCGAGGGTGGTCTCCAGGCTGCCGACACGCTCTTTTACTTCGCGGATGTCCTCGCGTACGTTGCTCATTTGCATGGCGTGCAGGGGCTCATAGGGACAACCGCAGACTGGCTTTTCCATGGGGTTTTCCTTTCTTGATGGGACGGACTCGCGCCCGTCACGTCTTCGTCTAATTGCTGCCTGATGCCCCAACGAGATCTCGGCATCGCGGCAGTGTTGTCAATGCGCGTGCCTGTCCCAGTGGATGTGAGGGCCGACTTCGGCCATTGTTCACGTCGCGATTCCAGCATCCGCGGGGACATGCCGCCGCGTTGGCGTGGGCTCCTTTTGTCGTGGCGGCTCTTACAGGTGTAAGTCTCGTTGATCGTGTTCAGGGCCCTTGCGGCGGTACGTCCCTCAGTCCCTACTCGTGCGCCCAGAGCTTCTTGCTTTCGAGTTCTATGGGCTGGTGGAAGGATTCGCGGGCCTTGACCAGGCTTTCCATCAGCGGGGCTTCCCGACCATCGCGGACGAATCCGGTGCCCTGAGAGCCGGAAGACACGACGGAGCCTTCGGCAACTTCGAGTACGCCGCGCATGATGAAGTGGCAGGCCGCATCGCCATAGGTGCGGCCCGGCACGTGGTCGCAGGTGCGGAGATCTTTGCCGCAGACGGAACATTCGGGCATGCGGAAGGAGAACCCGATGGACGTTTCGCGGTAGACGCCGCCTTCGATGTTCAGGATGAAGTCGTGGTTGTCGGCGGTGCGGAGCACGTAAACCTCGGGGCGCACGGATACGACGTCGCCTTCGCGGTGGAGCGCGGAGCGGAAAAAGCGTCCGCGGGGCAGCGTGCCCCGAAGGTCATGGCGCTCCATGAGGGGCCGGCCCGGCACGAGCTCGTTGATGCGCTCCAGCTCTTCCTCGGGGAAGCGGCTGAAGTGACGGTCGATCTGATCGTTGCAGAGGTCGAGGGTGAAAGCGGCGTACTCTTCCGGCGCGAGGGCGCGGAGGGCGTAACGATTGACGGCGGCATCGCGATCTTCAGCGTTTTCGATGGCCTGTTGCGCGCGGGTGGCGACGAGGCGGCCAGCCTGACGAAAGATGAAGGGATCAAGGTTAGTTGACAGTGGAGATTTGAAAGTTGATAACGGGGAAAGGGGCATGGGTGTGGCTCCAGGGTTTTGGTAATTGACAATTGACAATGGACAACGGGACATTGGAGGAAGTCAGGAGTTTGCGAATGGCTTCAGAGACAACAGGGACAACAGAGACGGCAGGAACGAAAAAAGAAGTGGCGATGGGACAAGAGAAGTTGCATGACAGTACAGTGGCACATCGTATCGGGTGTTCGTTGTCAATTGTCCATTGTCAATTGTCAATCGTTCCGCCTTCGGCGGATCATCTGCCCAACGCCGCCTTCACTTGGTCGTCGTCCATCAGGCCCGCGTCTTTCAGCCGCAGCACGTTTCCGATTTCTTTTTCGCGGGCCTGGGCTTCTTTGAGGACGTCCACGGTGCGGTTGGTGCGCATCTTGACCGTTGCGGTGGCCTCTCCCCACATGAGGGCGAGTTCGAAGTTGTAAAGTCGCTCCAGGAGATTCTGGACGCTTCGATTGACGCCCTCTACCTGGCGGTTGATGATCTCGAACTGGGCGGTGCCGTAGGTCTCGGTGGTACCGTAGTTTCTGCCCAGCAGGATGGGCATGAGATGCATGCCGGTGATGACCTGCTCTTCAATGGCCTTGTGGTTATCGTAGAAAATCTGTGCGTGCTGATCGCCGCGCAGCATGGAGACCTTCACATTGTCGTAGGTGACGAGGTTTTGATCGGCCTCGATTCCCGCAAGCTTATCGCGCAGCGAATTCAGATTTGCGCGCATGCGCTCCTGCCAGGCGTCGACGCTTTCGCCGCGGGCCTTCTCTTCGCCGGCGTACTGGACATGGAGCTTGCTCCAGCCCGCGTTGTGTGTGGCTTTAGCCATGTCTTCGATGAGTCGCTGCTGGATCTTCACGACGAAGGGGATGGAGCGAAGCATGGAGCGGCCGTAGGGGTTGGTGCCTTCCCGGTCCATACCCACGTAGATAAAGCGGTCCATGGGCAGCTTGATGGCGTGTCCATCGAGGACCTGCCAGGCCTGCAGCTTTCCGTCTTCCCGCGTGAAGCGCACGGTCCACACATCGACGGGCACGACGTCGTATATGGATTCGCGGCTTTGCGAGAGCACGATCTCCACCGCGGCCGCGCCATAGGTGAAGAGAGAGGTGTAGAAAATATCGAGCAGGCCTTCCATCCCGCGATCACCGCTGTTGACGCGGGCATCAAGGGCGGCGATCAGTCGCCGTGCCCGGGCGGTAGCGGTGTGGGAACTTGCGTCTCGATAGTCCACGTCCCAGCCGGTCTGGCAGAGCCGTTTCCAAGTCCAAATCGCGTCTGAGACGTCTGGAATGGCGTCGCGGAGAAAGCGATAGACCTGGAGCATGGCGAAGGGTGTTTCGCCGGGCATGCCCACATAGCCGCCGAAGTGCGCACCATAGCCGCCAAGGTCCGCCGTTCGGCTGACGGTTTTGAACAGCCCCGCCGGCGGCTGCGGCGCGGGCTTCTCGGCCCGCCGCCGATGATTCTGAAACCATTGATTCCATCGACCCATCTTCCCTTGCCTCCCATCCGTTTGCGTTGCGGCACCGCGTGTGCCCGCCAATAATAGGGATCGGACGTTGACACGGATCGTTGGGAAGAGTCGAAGTAGAAAGCACTTAGGGCTGTCGCGTGGAGAAGGTTGTCGGCGCGACGGGTTATCGCTGCATTCGCTTCGCGCCTTTGGTATACTGTGGGCGTTCCGGTCCTGTGACTGGAGATTTGACGCGGGGCCGTAAGCGCCACCTCCCCCCTTTGGGGTGGCCCCTATCCGTTCCAACGTGTCGGGAGAGTGATGGACTATGGAGCCAGCGAACAGCGGCTACATACTGGTGGTTGACGACGCGGCGTTTATGCGGCGAATGATCTCGGGTATTGTCCGCGCACTCGGCTATGATGTGCTGGACGCTCCCGACGGTGCGAATGCGATCAAGACGATGAAGCAGGATCCGCCCCGCCTGGTAATCCTGGATCTATTGATGCCCCATATGTCCGGCTTCGAGGTGTGCGAGTGGATCCGGTCTAATCCGGCGACGGCCCATGTCCCCGTGATCGTGTGCACGGCGGACCAGGAGCGAAAGCATCTGGCGCTGGCGATCAAGGCCGGGGCGACCGATATTCTTTGCAAGCCGGTGACAAAGGCGAGTCTTCAGGAGCGGCTGAACAAGCACCTTCACTCCGCGGGCACTTCAACCTGATCCGCGGCGGGAGCCTTTTCGGGCTCTGATTCCTTGCGGGGCCGAATCCCGGTGGCGGTGACGCCGATGACGGTGAAGGGTTCGCTCGGAGCCTCTTCGGGGAGCACGAAGGCCGTCTTACCCCAGGGCACGGTGGCGCCCAGCCCCGGCGCCACTGCGCCGACTATCAGTGCGTTCAGGGGATCATCAACGAAGAGGGCGATCTGCGCGTGGAGATCCCAGTCGAGACCAAATCTACCGGCGACCCCAATACTCCAGCGGCTTGCGCGAAGGGCGCGGCGCAACAGGTACGCCCCCCCCAGTGATTCCCGGGCGCGTGGGTCTTCCGCAGGTAGCCCGCCCCCCAGGAAGAGGAAGCCATCCCGTCCGAATGTGGCGCCGTAGATCGGATCGCCGAATCGCGCGCGATAGTGGCCGCCGCGCAAGTCCTTGTTGTCGGGGCAAAGATATACCGGCAGGTCGATGCTCGATAGGGCGCTCTCCAGCGCCTGGTACTCCTCCTCCGATCCATTGCGGGTCAGGGGGCCGAGCATCAGGACCATTTGCACCTGGGCGTCCCGGAGGCGAGTGCTGAGTTCCGTCGGGAGCGGCGCCTGTTCCGCCGCGCCGTCGACGGGACTTGCGCTCCGGATAATGGCGACGTTGTAGTCCTCTGGAATCTCGGCGAGGATGTGCACCGCGCTGGTTCGGGTGGTGATGCCACTGGAGCTTGCGAGCTGGAGTGCATAGCGTCCGGGTGTAGTACCTTCGGGAACCGTCGCACGTCCACGACGGACGGCGCCTGGCGCGGGCGACCAGTTTGTATTGAGAGGAGTGACTTGGCCGTCCAGCTCCAGACTCAGCGTTCCTTCTTCACGCGCGCCGACCTCCAGCAGCCCTCCGGGCACGAGGACAGCGGGCCGGCCCACGCGGGGCCATTCGATGGCCTGAGGTGAGCTTGCCACAGCCCCGAGGAGGGCAAGAGCGAGAACCGCAAGTCTGGAGAATCTCTTTGTCATTTGCGCTCCGGACGCCATGCGGGCGCGGCTTTGGCCCCGCCTGTCGTTGTAATCCGTTTCCATTCATCCCCCGTGACGCCGACGCGATAGATTTCGGCCTGGCCACTGCGATCCGAGACGAAGGCGAGGGATTGGCTGTCCGGCGACCAAGTGGGCGACCAGCAGTTTGCATCCTCGGCCGCGGCGAGGGGCGTTACGTGGGCGGTGTCGGTGTAGACATTGTAGATGCCGCTGGACCCGCCGCGGAAGGACTCGAAGGCCAGATTGTCGCCATCGGGGGACCAGACTGGATTCCAGTCGGCGGCGCGATGATTGGAAACGTTGACGATGCCACGTTTTCCGACGAGAACCAAGATTTCTCGGTCGCCGCCCTCGTTGGATTCGAAGGCGATCCGTGTGGTCTGGCCGACCTCTTCCAGGGGATAGTCCCCAAACTCTCGTGCCGAGCCCGATGCCGTTCCGTGGGCTCGTTTGCGCCAGTTGGGGGTTACGCCCCAAACCGTGGCGCCTCGGGCGGCGCGATCCTTGTCCGCCACGCCGAGCCAGGGCAGGACCTCGCTCCTGGACACCAGAACGAGGTCTGTGCGGACCACGGCCCGATCTCCCGCGTTGTCGGGTAGCAGCCGGATGGCGAGGAAGGCCTCCGGCAGTATCTCGGCGTCGATCTGCTCCACTTCCATGCGCGCTTCGGCGCGGAAGCGGGGCACGTCCACGCCTTCAACTTTGATGGGATTTTCGGGACTGAGAAAGAGCATAAGGTCGTTGAAGGGCATCCATACGGGTTCCACGATCCCGAGCGCACCGTTTCCCCAGGGAGCGTCTTCGCCGCTGTTCAGATCGAGGACGCGGATCTGACCGGGCGTGCCGGTGGCCGGCGCGCTGCCATAGATTAGGCGGGCGCTGTCGGTGGCCCAGGCGGGGGTGGTACACCAGAGCCCTGTTCCGACGAGACGACCTCCGGCGCCGTCGGCCCGCACGACGTGTATTCCGCGGCCGCCGGGTGTTCCGGTTTCAAAGGCAAGCCACTCCCCATCCGGAGACCAGCGGGGCGGTCCATCCTGCCGACCGGGCCCTACCTGACGCGCTTCTTCGCCGTCCAGACCCATTACGACCACGGCCCCACTCTGGCCTGCGGCGCTGTCGATAAATGCGACTTCGCCCGACTGCGCCAGGGCGCCTGCGAGGGTGCAAATCAGCGCCGTTAACTGCATGTGGCCACCTGGGGCACGATCGTATTCCTCTTCGGGGTTATGGGGTGCGGGGACGGCGCCCTGAAAAGCAAGCGCCGTGTGACCCAGGCCACACGGCGTTTGCGTTAATAGTGTACTTAGCTTTGGACTATCGGTGCAACGCCTTGTTCACCACGACCTGGATGTCGGAGGCGTTGACTTGGCCGTCGCGGTTGGCATCGGGGTTGACGGAGACCGCTTTTTCCTGTATGCGCAACACGGCATTGACGACAATCTGGACGTCGAGAGCGTTAATCTTGCCGTCGCTGTTCACATCCGTAACCTGCACCAACTGGTCTGCTCCGAGATAGGTGTAACCGCTGTGCAGTATCCCGGGGCCGGCGATGGTGTTCACGACTACATCCACCGCGCCCGACGCATGGAGGGGCGTGGTCACTTCCAATTCGCCCGCGCTGATGGCGCGGACACTGGTGGCGGGGACACCGCCGAAGGTGACGGAGATGGGCGCGGAGAGTCGGGAGCCGACGATTCGCACGAGCTCGCCACCGGACACGCTGCCAACGGGCGGCGTGACGGAGACGATCTCCGGGATACCAGAGATGGTGACGCGGGGCGAGTAGGTGATGTTGCCGGAGATTCCGGACAGGGTCACGGGAACCACGCCGAAGTACCAGACTTCGCCGCCGCGGGTCGCCTGGGGGGAGACTTGGAGGCGGTTGGTGAGGCCCGTCACAATCTGGTCGTTTCGGTACCAATAGATGACGGAACTGCCTTCATCGAAGAGGCTGACCGCGCCCGTCTGCTGAGCGTGGGTGTAGGAGTAGGCGGCGAGCAACGAACGTTCGTCGGCCACTGCGCGATCTTGACTCGGATCTTCGCCGGGTTCGCCGGTGATCACTTCGAGGTTTGTCGCCTCGGGCAGCAGGACAACGGAACCGACCTGAACCACGACATCCTGATAGGCGGACTGATCTCCGTTGGCGGCGATCACGCGAACGAGGTACGTTCCCTCGTCGGCGGTCTGGGTCTGCCAGTAGAACGTTCCGGTGCCGTCGCCGTTGTCCGCAAAGGGCACGCCTCCGGGGCCATCCCAGGTCGCGGAAAGTACCGCGGGCTCCGCAACACCGGCCGGACCGGAAGTCGCGACTTCGAATACGGCCAGTTCACCGGCGTCCAGGACGACGGCGGGCACGGGGTCGATGCTGAGCAGTTCGTTTTCGGAGGGAAGCTCGCTCAGATCGGAGAGTCCACCGACGCTGATGACATCCGGGAAAAGAATCGAGGGGTCGACGGGCACGCCACGACCATCGGAGAGACCGATGATGGCGCGCGTCGCGACGGCGTCGAGATAGGTAATACGGATATGGCCGCTGTAGTACATTTCCACCTGAACGGTGCTGGTGGAGCCGATGGTGGTCGGCGAGAGGAAATTGAACTGGGGCACGTTTTCGTAGGTCAGTACGAAGCGGTCATCGAGGAGGCGGTACCACATGGAACCGCCGGCATAAGACGCGATTCGGTCGCCGAAGATACCGGAGCCCGCAAAGAAGTAGGACAGGCGCGGTATGGCGAAGTGGGAATCGAGGCTGGGGTAGTTAAGGGGATCATCAAGGCCGATGCCCTGGAAGGCAATGTAGCCGTTTGCACCCGCGAAGATTTGCGAGTAGGGCTGGCCGAAGAACGGTACCCGATGAGCGCCGAGCCCGATGAGGACGCCCGAATCCTGGGGCGTGGTGATGTCGCGCGCGCGGCCTTCGCTGTCTTCGCGCGCAACCGGCAGGGCGAAGGCATTGGGGATGTAGGTGGCTTCGTAGTTGTTGAAGCTTCCCTGACCATTCGTCGGTTGACCGACCGGGGTAAATACGAGCTGGCTGAACGAGAGGTCAACGGCGTTGCGGCCGCTGAAATCGAAGTCGCTGCCGAACGATTCGGTGAGGGCGTCGCTGGCGGCTTCTCCCGCGACCGCGGAAGAGGAGACGATCTGGGGAAGGCCCGTGGAGAGGTCGGCGATGACGCTGTAGTAATAGGTGGAGCCCGCGACCACGTTGCGATCAAGGTACTGGCTCAGCGTGCCGGAGGCGAGCACTTCGCCGTCGTTCATATCCTGAGGGAAGCGAACGGGATTGCGAACCAGCACGACGTCGTTAAATATGGAGGCGTCCGGGTTGACCCAGTTCAGGGCAATAACGGGGTTTCCAGCGGTGTCCTCGGTGGCGAGGGCGCGGAAGTCCCGCAGACCGCTCTCTTGAATCAGGGGCGGCACAATCTCAACGGCGCTTCCGGCGTTGGCGATGTTCAGGCGCTGTTCGAAGGAGAGTCCCAGCTCCAGGGCCGAGGCGCCCATGGCGAAGTAGAGGTCGTAGAAATCGGCGGAGGTCGTCAGGAGAAACTGGGTACCGAAGAAAAGATCGGATGCGAGGCTCGCACCCATTCCGTCAATAGAGTACCCATTGAAGTCGTCGCCATCGGTCAGCAGGTAGCACAGTTTGTTGCTGATGCCGCTGTTCGAGTGGACGCCGCCGTTGTCGAAGGTGCTGCTGGGGTTGATAACCAAGTTGCTGCCGAGGCGGTCGGGATCGCCGAATTCGGTGGGATCCTTCATGGAACGGAAGGCGAAATTGATGCCCGGGCCGGATTCGCCGATGTAGAGCTCTTCGCCGATGTACCAGCGATTGGACTCGACGTCGTTTGCGCTGCCGTTGTTCTGATCGACCCACTCGCCCCACATATCGGAGAAGGATTCGTTGATGGCGCCGGAGAAGCCCGCGTAGATGAGATCGGAAGTAAACTGGGTCACGCCGTGGGTCAACTCGTGGGCCACGATATCGTCGGTGACGTAGCCGATGCCAAAGGTCATTTCCAGCGCTTCCGGATCCCAGTAGGCGTTATCGAAGGGCAGGTTTACCGTGGCGTCGAGGAGCGACCCATTGCCGTCGTAGCTGTCGTGGCCATGTTCGGTCATATAGTAGTTGTAGGTGTCGCCGAGGAAGTCGTACATGTTGTCGACGTCGTCGTCGCCGGTCGCGGCCTGACCTTCGGTGCGGGCGGGCGTGGAGGGCTTGGAGAACGCGCCGTCGGCGTCATAGATCGCGCGGTTGAGGGCGTTCTCCAGCAGGGAGTAGTGGAAGTCCACCGTTCCGGTCTGGGCGTCCACCAGCACGACCTCTTCCACGGGCTCGCCGCTGGATGCTGAGATGCGCAGATACCATACCAGGCTGGTTTGGCCGTCGAGGCCGAGGACGGACGGGCGGTAAATCTGGAGGGAAGCGGTCGTGGCCAACTGGAAGTCGGCGGCGGTGTGGGCGTCGTAACGCGCATCGAGATCGGTGGCGGCGGCGGCCAGCGCTTCGCCGCTGGAGATCGCGGGCGAGAGGCTGACACTGCCATCGTCCAGTACGCGGGTGTCGCGCATGATGTCGCTGAGGACGTTGCGAACGGCCAAGTCGCTGCCGACCTGAACAACGGCCTGGGCCCCGAAGACCGGCAGGTCACCATAGAATTGATTCAGGCGAACGAAGGAGGAGCCGCCGTTGGTGCGCGTGGGGACCGTCTTGAAATTCACGGACGTGCTAACCGCGCCGAAGGCCTTGCCATGGTCTTGCAGGAAGGTGGCGGCGGTTACGGCTGGATCGCTGGACTTATTTTCGTTGCGCGCGATGAAGCGGCCTCCGGGAGGGGCGCCGAGGAAGCGTATGAAACCTTCTTCGGTCTTGTGGACCACCGGCGCTTCGGTGGCGTTGGGCGCATCGAGTACTTCGAGCACGCCGCCGATGGCGCCCGGGTCGACCGCGAGCGGTTCGGCCTGGGCCGTTCCCATGCCGGATATCACCACCCAAAGGAGGGAACAGCACCCCGCAACCACACCGCGCAAAGCAGGCCGCCGCCCGCTTGGCTCAGGAGCAGCACATCCCGTCAATGCTCCAGCCCTAAGTCCTCGCATATCTACAATCTCCTTTAAAGCTTCCATAATACAGGGGTGGTCCTGTAATCATTGCACCCTGCAACGGGTCATTGTATCGTGCCACATGCCGCAGCCACCGGCTCTCCCGGTCCGGCTGGCAGGGTGGTCTCCCCGCGCTCCACGCATCGACACCGAATCGTCTCGCCATCTGACAAGAGATACCGGTTACCACAGATTATTTTCCATCCTGCTATTTTTTACCTTAACCCTTCTACACCAATACGATACGATAAGTCAAGGAAAACCTTCGACGCATAGGGTATATTGCATGAAATCTACGAATAATGTCGTGGAACTCCAGCATTTACCCCGACTGCGTGCTCGGAACCGGGTCTCACGGGGTATGGGTCGTATCGGCGGGACCGGCGCCGCTTGTTTTGGGGACGGCTTTTCAGCGGCGGGCCCCGAAGTGCCCCTCCATGTCCCGGAGGAGTTCCATCATGAGGCGGGAATTGGCCTCATGGGAGATTTGCTGGTAGGCGCGGACGAGGTTGCCGAGGACGCGGATCACGATGGCCTCGACGGAGGCGGCTTCGTCCACGATGGACTCGGCGGCGTCTTTGGAGGGGCCCTGCATCTTCAGGAAGGACTCGCGGTCCATCATGCGGCCGCCGTTGAAGCAATCGACGAGCATGAGGCGGTGTCGGAGCACAACGCGGGCGTAGAAATGGGTGGGCCAGTTGCAGCCGCCGATCTGGAAGCCCAGTCGACGACCGACGAGCATGTAGACACAGGCGAGGCTGATGGGCAGGCCCCGGCGCGCCTCGACCACGTAGATCAGGTTGCTGTTGTGGGGGTGGTAGTAGTTGGAGCGGTCCCCCTCGAGCCCTTTTTCCTTGAAGAGGAAGCGTGCGAGGGTTTCTTCGTCCATGGTGCCGCCCCTGCGCCGGAATTCATCGGCGAGACTGTCGAGGAGGGGGCCCAGGGCGGGTTCGTAGCCGATTCCGTTCTGGAAATCGGCGATGAGGCCCAGGGCGGACTCCAGGCGGTCGAGGGGGTCGCCCTCCGCGTTGGCCAGCCAGGCGTCCCAGGAAGCGCGCAGGGCCTGACGTCCGTGGCTGGCGATGAGCATGCGGATCTGGTCCAGGGCGGTCTCATCGGGCGGGGCGGGCAGGCGCGCAAGGTCGTGCATCAGGGCGGGGCCGTAGGCCGAGAACTCCCGTGCGAGGGCGTCCTGTACCACGGGGGAGTGATCCTCCAGCAGCCGGAGCAGATACGACAGTTGTTCGTTTTTCACCATGTCGCGTTTTCCTGGGGCACACGTCGGGTGCAACCCGCCTTGCTGTAATTGTACACAGCCGGAGCGCCCAGACCCAAACACAAAAGCGCAGGCGGGAGCGGGCGGGCTTCGGGGTGGCGAACGGGCGCTCGTTCAGTAGCCGTGGCGGGCGATGGCGGTGGTGACGCCGCTCAGGTAGCTGGGGCCGAAGAGGCGCACGTGGACCAGCAGGGGATAGAGATTGTAGAGGTCGCGGCGCACCTCGAAGAATCCGGGTGGAATGGGGCGGAGGGAATTGTAGGCCTCGAAGAAGGCGGGGCCGAAGGTACCGAAGAGGGTGGTGAAGGCAAGCTCTACTTCGGGGTGACCGTAGTACACGGCGGGATCGAGGAAGGCGGTGATGCGGTGGTTTTCCGCGAGGACGTTGGTGGTCCACACGTCGCCATGGAGCAGGGACGGGTGGGGCGGCTCGGCGATGAACTTTTCGAGATCGCCGGCGAAGCGCTCGATGCGGGCGAGAAGTGCGGCGGGCAGGTGGCCTTCGCGGTGGGCCAGGCGGGCCATGTGGAGGAGGCGCTGCTCGCGGAAAAACTCGATCCAGGAGGGTGTTTTCGGGTTGGGCTGGTGGAGTCCGCCGATGAGGGTGTCGCGCTCCAGGCCGCAGGCGGGCGCGGCGACGCTGTGGAGGGCGGCGAGGAGTTCTGCCGCGTGGGCCTGTCCCCTGGCGCTGAAGTGGCTCTCGCCGGGCTCGAAGGACATGAGGAGGGCCTTGGGCTCGTTCCAGAGGACTTCGGGCACGGGCAGGTCGCTGTGTTCGCGCAGGTAGCGGAGCATGTAGCCCTCGATATCGAGCTTCGGCTTGCCGCCCCGATCCACCTTGGCCACGATGCGGCGTCCGTCGGCCAGATCGAGTCGAGAGACCTCCCCGATGCAGCCGCCGCTCAGGGACCGCGCGGCGGAGATGCTCGTACCCAGTTCGCGGGCGACGATCTCGGAGAGAAAATCGGCCATGGCTCAGGCGAGGGCGCGATCGCGCACGATGGCCGCGAGAAGGCCCTTCGCGCTGGCCTCGGCGATGCGGAAGACGTTTGCGAAGCCCTGAGCACCGTCGTAGTAGGGATCGGGCACTTCGGCGATGCCGAGTTCGGGCGCGAAGGAGGTGAAGAGTTTAAGCCGGCCCTGGAGATTTTCGGGACAGCGCTTTTTCAGTTCTTTCAAGTTCGCGTAGTCCATGGCGAGGATGTAGTGAAAGCGGGTGAAATCGCGATCTTCCACGGCGCGGGAGCGCTGGCTGCTGAGGTCGATGCCATGGCGCAGGGCCTCCTTCATGGAGCGGGGATCGGGCAATTCACCCTGGTGCCAGCCGCTGGTGCCGGCGGAGTCGATGAAGAAGGAATCGGCGAGTCCTTCCTGCTCCACGAGGTGGCGAAAGACGCCTTCGGCCGTGGGCGAGCGGCAGATGTTGCCGAGGCAGACGAAGAGGACATTGATTTTGGACACGGGTGACTCCTGCGGAGAATTGATAATTTTGAATGTAGAATAGTGAATGAAATAAGGGTACTTGTTCCCAAGCTCTGCTTGGGAATACAGTCCCCGAAGCTCCGCTTCGAAAGACCGAGGGCAACAATCTCTATACCGACGTGGGGCACTGTGCGGACCAACGTCCCCGTCGCCCCACGTCGGAGCAGAGCTCCGGGGACTGCATTCTCCGCCCCGGCGCATCTTCGACCAGGCGGAGCCTGGGAACGAGAAAGATTCTGCGAATCGGGCCGTTATTATTGCAGAAAAATGGTGCTGGATGTTAGAGTTCGCCGTTGTATGGGGCATGGGAGACGAACTTGGAACCGTTGAATACCTTTCGCGTGGCGGTGGCGCGCTACACCCTGCTGCTGGCCTTGATTTGCGCGGCGGCGGCGTGGCCCTTCGACCCGAATGTGTCCAAGGGCATGCTGCTCGGGGGCTTTGCGGGGGTGGTGGGCTTCTGGATCACGGCGCGGAACATGAGCGTGCTCACGACGCCGGGCGCGGAGAAGCTGGAGCTGTATGCCTTCAAATGGGCCTTCGTGCGGCTCGGGTGCTATGGCGCGGCGATTTCGCTGGCGTGGACCTTCGACCGGGAACGGTATCACGGCTTGATCGGGGCCGTGCTGGGGATATTGCTGGTGCAGGTGGTGATGATCGGGCGGGCCTTTGCAGGGCGGACGAAGGGCAATTTATAAGAATTCAGCCGACTTTCTCCCGATGGGCTTTGGCTTATGCTCGTGCCACAC
>JBHEKR010000008.1:0-4202 GCA_041859365.1 Candidatus Hydrogenedentales bacterium | reverse complement strand
GGAGAACAGGAGTGGCCATTCCCGGTCTCCTATGCCACCCCTGCGGGGTTCAAGAATGTTGAGCCAGTTGACCCAGGGCTCGCTCGTACCTCGCTTCGCCCTGGGCTACGATATGCCGCTCCTGCGGAGCTAAAACCAATGTCGTCATATCACGGGAAAGTTTTCGGCCCCTTTCAGGGGCCTTCCTCATACCACCGGTTCTACCGGTGGTTACTGATTGTGCCAGACAACCTGAAGACGTGATAGTAGTGGGCGTGGCTGTCCCGCTGTGAGGGAAGTGAACTCGGTGCGCCATCGACAACGTAGGCGTTCGACCAGCTCCTTCGTGGTGTTTAGTAGGGGGTGAAGTTTTGATATTACCGATCACTGAATACTTGCAAGGATTGCCTCGGTCATACGAAGGTTAGCCCAGGCTTACGGCCCTTTTGAAATCTTTGGTTCCTGTACATGGGGCTTCGCCCCATGCTGGTATGGAACCGGCCTTCGGCCCTCAGAGAGAATCCAGTGTTTTCCTAAGCGCCGAAGGCGAGGCCAATACCAGCCTGGGGCAAAGCCCCGGGAAAAAATGGAACAAAGATTCGGCCAGGGCTGAAAGCCTGCACCATCCTTTGCAATGCGTACGTCAATCATTGCAATGAAGCAGAACGAAATCATGTAGGCCCAATCGGTAATATCAGAACTTTACCCTTAATAGGGGGTCCTTACACTGAAGTCACCAAGACCATGACCCGTCAACTCGGCAGACTACTCGTCGTAACCATCGCATCGTGGTACGGCATGATGGCCATCCACGAATTGGGCCACTGCCTCGCAGCATGGATGACCGGTGGAGTGGTCGAGAGAGTTCATTTTCCCCTGCTCGGCTTCTCGCAGACCTTCTATCTCGAGAATCCCCACCCACTCGCCGTCGCCTGGGCGGGTGCGGCTGGCGGCGCCGTCTTCGCGGCGTTGCTGCTCGGAGCGTCCCGCAACATGCCTCGCCCATACCAGCAGGCCCTGCGCTATTTCGCGGGGTTCTCCCTCATTGCCAACGGTCTCTATCTCGGTCTTGGCGGATTCGACCGCGTGGGCGACTGCGCCGAACTGCTCAACCATGGCGCGAAGCTCTGGCAGCTCGTGGCGTTCGGGATTGGGGCCACTACTTTGGGGATGTGCAGTTGGCACCGTATGGGGCCTGTTTGGGACTGGTTCAGGTCCGCAGACGACTTGTCCGACACTGAATAGGCGAGCACTTCAATGGCGGGACACGCCACGCTTCCCGTTCCGTCAACTGGACACTCGGCAGACAGGTTTCAAAAAAGTGAACCCATCTTATGAACCAGGCGTAGTATGATAGACAGGCGGCTGAATGAGAGCTTGATTCGGCCCGCCCCAATAGAGACCAGGGAGCATGGTAAAAATGAACCGGTGTCGATTCTTTCTCGGCTTGGTGTTTATGATTGTCGGTCTGGGCCTCGGTGTAGGCTGTTCGGCGAAACGCCCTGCGCAGAAACGGCTTCCACTTGCCGAGATTCCTCCGATCCAGGCGTACGACTTTCACGGGCGGGTTATTTCCGGCCCGAACTTATCCGTGGCGGGAGCGGAGGTGACCCTTTACGGTACCAAGGGCACCACACGGCAACTCGCCTCCGATGCGGACGGCAAATTTCAGTTTGCGCTTGACGAAGACTTCACCTGGCATACCCACGTGGTCGCGAAGAAGGACGGACAGGTATCCGCGTACCTGTACCTCTATCCCGAGGAAGATCTGACTGGCGAACTGCGCTTGGGCGAGCCTTCCACGCTGACCGGCCGGCTAACGCTGGAAAGCGGTGCCCCCGTCCCCGGAGCCACCGTCCGGCTGGCCGCCCAAAAGGGTCACGGCACCTCAATCGCCGAAGGAGAAACCGATGCGGAGGGCAACTATCAGATCGCGGGCGTGGCGCCAGGAGTATACGCCGTGCATCTGGCCCATGAGCGAATTACGCTGACTCGGCGGGACGATCCATTGGCAAATGAGGGGCCGTCTGTGACCTTGGAGGCGGGTGGCACTACTTCACGCGACTTGGATGCGGTGGAAAAGGCATTCATCTCCGGGAAACTGATCGGGCCCACCGGCGGCCCCGTAGCAGACCAGAAAATCACCAACGGCTGGGACTCATGGAATCATCCGCTGACATCATTTGAGACAGACGAGAAGGGAAATTTCTCCGGCTATTTGCCTCCCTGGGACAGTGACCGCTCTTTCCGAATTGAACATCCCACATTAGGGTTCGGCATGCTGAAAGTGCCGCCTTTGAGTCCGGGCGAGCGACTTGAGGGCCTGGAGATACAACTGTCCGGGATGATGCGTATCACCGGGATCGTGACGGGAGTCAACGATGAGCCCGTGCCCGGCGTGCGCGTTCACCAGACCGAGACAGACGGCGCGGGGCGCTATGACACCGGATGGATGTGCCTGAATGAGCCCGGCGGCTATACCCGTGTTGACTATTCACCTCCTGGGCAATACATATTCCAGGGCCCACCTCGAATTCCTTCGCGCTTGGTGGATTCGGCGGGTAATCCGGCAATGTATGGGAATAAATTTATAGTCCTCCAGTCCACCCACGGACAAACCCACGAGTTCCCAATCCGACTGAATCCCATGAAGTCCCGTAAGCTTCGCGGCGTGGTATTGGACGAATATGGACAACCTGTGGCCGATGCGACCGTGCTGGTCTTTCAAGGCGATGCGCTCACGGAGCAATGGATCGCGGCGCTGGTCCCTGAGATTCCCAGAGAGCCGGAACCTCGCCGCAAGAACTTCCGTTGGATACCGCCTCAGGGACCGGCCTTTCTCATGGACCGCCTGAAAACGGATTCGCAGGGCCGCTGGGAGACGACGGTATTTCCGGTCCCGATCAGGATGGAATGTAATGGGCGACCAATGGCCGATCCGCTCCTACACACCGTGGCGGCGATGGATCAGGTGAAAGCGCAAAGCGGGATATCGAGAGTAACTCTACAGCAGGACACAGAAAGTCCGGTCGTCATTGATGTGCGGCTCCAACCCGTCGATGGCCGTGAGATGGTGGGCTTGGCCGTGCGTGATCGACATGGACAACCGCTCCGCGGGATAGCGTGGATCTTGAATTGTGATTATGGCTATCTCGAAAGCGATTCCGAGGGAATTGTGACCGTGCCCCGAATTGCGATGACTATTGATCTTGCCCTCAAGGACACGCGCTATTGCATTATAGATGTCACCACCTCTGGAATCATCGAGCGCGCACCAAGTCCGGCAGAAGACTCCGCGGCGGAGTGGGTGGGCAGCTTTGAGCGGGATCCCTGTCACCGTGTGTCTTTCAAGGGGCAGCTCGACTACGTACCCCCACTGGTTGACTGGAACAAGCACTGGGTCAACCTGCCCTACTTCGATGCGACCAAAGGAAGCCTTACCATCACGGTGGACGTCTGTGACGACTAGCTTTATTGGCAGAACCCATGCTTTGCCTCGGTCAAACCGATGCACGCATAAGCAGGGCGACACCCACGCCAGTCGGAGCGAGGACTGAAACCAAAACCCTCATCCGCCCTGCCGGAAGTAGTCCTTGGCCAATGTCGCCAGCGCCATAACAACCAGGCCAGCCACCAGCCAAATGCGTTGGTCGATTTGCATGCCAAAAGGCAATTTCATGATCGGTCTTTTTACTTCGAGAGGCGTTGCCCCGTGGTGCACGAGGGCCGATACCACCAAGGTGATCACAAGAATGTCGTAGGTGTCGCGAATCCATGCCGCGACGAGCACTACGAACAGCAACATCTGATAGAAATTTG
The DNA here is from genome assembly GCA_041859365.1 of Candidatus Hydrogenedentales bacterium. GTDB lineage: Bacteria > Hydrogenedentota > Hydrogenedentia > Hydrogenedentales > JAEUWI01 > JAEUWI01. The sequence goes on along the minus strand of JBHEKR010000008.1, from coordinate 404 downwards.
CTGCGCGGGCCAAAGGCGTGATTTCGTACTTAAGTATGGCCGCCTGAAGTTCACGCACGGTGTCACGGGCTTCCGGGAGGTGATGTACCGTTACACCTGATCGCTCGATGCACACCGTCGCCGCCGGGGCATCCAACTCGATACGATCCAGGGGGAGTTCCCGATCCGCCAGCAGCGCGTCCAGGGAATCGAAGGTATCCTGATAGTATCGGTAGACATAGGGGCCGGGTGGGGCCAGGACGGTTTCTATGGCGCGAAGCGCCTCCGCATTGGCCCCGATGCGAGGAAGTTTGAAGCTCTTGCTTTTTTCGAATTCCATTTCGTGCCTCCTGCCGCGATCTATCGTGTTGCACGTGAACGCGTTTGTGGGGATACTATAGCGAGGAGCGCGCCGGGCGAACAAG